>JALVRF010000128.1 GCA_027025175.1 Candidatus Aminicenantota bacterium
TCCGGGGAGGGGGGTTAAAATCCTGGCTCCTTTTTTCCTCCATTCTTATAGGAATCTTCTCCTCCATTGCCCTTATGCCCGACAATTTTATTGGAGGGGGAGGATGCTTGGGAAACCGCTATTTCCCCAATTTTTACCCACTGTTTATAGGTCTTATCCCCCACGTAAAAAAGTGGTTTAAAAAACCCCTGTGGATAGCTCCTCTTTTCCTCTATCCCGTTTACTTAGCGCCCCTGACCTCTTCCTCCTTTCCTTCCATGGTGGGGAAAATGGGTTTCAGGGACCTTTTCCCTGTGGAACTAACCCAGATAAACTCCATCCCCACCAACATAAATCCCCATGCCTTCAGGGTTCGTTATGGAAAAATCTTCGTTTATCATCTGGACGACAACTTCTGCGGAAGACAGGGAAATTACATTTACCTCAAGGGGAGGGCCAGGGCGGAAATGATAATAGCAGCCCCCTTAGACACCACGGCTATCCGGCTGGATGTAAAAACAGAGGGGCCGGTGGTGATTAAAATAGGGGGAAGGAAGATAAGATTTAACTCCTCGGGAAAGGCTATCCTCAGGGGGATAAAGGGAACCAAACTGAGGAATATCCTCTATATTTACTCATGGGTAAACTCCCTATACGCTAAGGAAGACCTGAAAAAAGGGGTTTTTTGCGGTGCTAAGGTCAAGATTGAACCTCTCCCGCCTCGCTGAATTTCAGATAAAATACGCCTCCCTCTACAGGCCCGGCCAATATCTAAGGCCAAAAATAATAGCCGGACTTGATTGCAGTTACAGGGGAGAACTTATAGCCTGTGCCGGGGTGGTTTTAAACAAGGAAGGGAAGGTTCTTCAGACCGCCCAGATCAAAGGCAGGGTGTTTTTCCCTTATATTTCTGGATATTTTGCCTTCAGGGAAGGGCCATGGCTCTTAGCCCTGCTGAGGAAGTTTAGCCTCAGGCCGGACCTGGTATTCGTGGACGGAAACGGGCTTCTTCATCCTCGCAGGGCAGGGCTTGCGGTCTTCGTGGGGGTAAGAGGCGGCCTTCCCACAGTGGGGATAAGCAAGAAACCCATGGAAGATTTTCCCTGGGAATGCGAAAAAAGGCTCCTTCCCTTAGATGGAGGTTTTGCCCTTTGCAGAAAAGGGTGGAAAAGGCCAGTGTTCATATCCCCTGGAAATCTCCTTTCCCCTGAGGCTGCCCTCAGAGCCTATGAGGAAAATTCCCCGGCTAAAATTCCCCCTCCCATAAAAATGGCCCACTCCTTAGCCAGAGGGCTCCTCTATTAAACCCAGCCTTATCTTCATCCTGCATACTGAGCATATTCCCCCGGCGGTGGTGGGATATCCGCAGAGTTTACAGGGCTCCGGTTTCTCCTTTATGGGATTCTTGAACCTGTCCCTTATTTTGTAAAAACCCTTCAAAAAACTGAGCCTTGTTCCCGTCATCCTGAGTTCTATTTCCCTGAATATGTTTTTGTAAAAAATGGAAGTAGCTCCCTGAGAGAAGGGGCATCTTTCCCTGTGATGGTCTATACCCCTCATGAAGGCGTAGGCGGCGGTTTCCCTCTCGCTTAGATAAACTAAAGGCTTTACCTTCCTGGAGAACCCGTGCTCTGCAGGGAGGACGGGAAACTGGTGGGAGAGATATTCCTCCTTCCAGTGAAGGACGTTTCCGAAGAGAAAGGCCACCTCGTCGTCAAGATTGTGTCCGGTGGCCACGGCATGGTAACCCTTGGAGACCCTATCCATGTAATATCTTTTAAGCCTACCGCAGAGTTTGCAGGCAGGTTCCCTGAGCTTTCTTGAAATCTCAGGAAGGGTAAGACCGAATTCCTCCTTAAGGGATACCAACTTCAGGGGAAGGGACCTTTCCCTGGCGAATTTCTCCACCTTCTCCTTTGCTTTATCCGAATTTCCCTCTATGCCCAAGTCAAGGAAAAATCCCGCGGTTTCGTAGCCTAAAAGGTCAAGGGCATCCCAGAGGGCCAGGCTGTCCTTTCCCCCGGATACTGCCACAAGGAGCCTATCCCCTTTCCCCAGCATTTTAAAGTCCTTTATGGCCTTTTTTACCCTCTTGAGGAAGAAGTCAAGGAAATGCTCACGGCAAAGGGCAAGGTGATACTGGGGGAGGTAAATTTCCGCCTCCCCCCTGCATATTCTGCACTTCATAAAATCAGCCTTCCCTATACTTGCGGGCCACCTCCTGGGCCACCTCTAAGGTTGAGTTGTTTCCTCCTAAGTCGTAGGTCTTAACCCTTCCCTTCTCTATGACCTCAGCAATGGCCTTCTCTAACCTGTCCGCCTTCTCCTTTTCACCTAAGTAATCAAGCATCATCTTGGTAGCAAGGAGCATGGCCATGGGATTGACCCTGTATTGGCCAGCGTATTTGGGAGCAGAGCCATGGGTAGGTTCAAAAAGGGCAAAATTATCCCCGATGTTCCCCGAAGGGGCAAATCCCATGCCCCCAACCAGCTGGGCGGAAAGGTCGGATATTATGTCCCCAAAGAGGTTTTCCGCCACAAGGACATCGTATTTTTCAGGGTTTTTAACCAGCCACATGGTCATGGCATCTATATTGGCCTCCCAGAGTTCAACCTCCGGATATTCCTTTGCTGTTTCCCTGGCAATTCTGGTAATAAGGCCTCCGGTTTCCCTGAGAACATTGGGTTTTTCCACTAAGGTAACCGTTTTCCTTCCGTTGGCCCTGGCGTATTCAAAGGCTGCCCTCACTATCCTTTCGCATCCCCTCTTGGTCATTATCCTGGTGGAGACGGCGATTTCGTCAGATGGGACATTCTCAAACCTCCTCATCTTGGGATGGATGAGGAGGGCCTTTTTCACCTCGTCGGGAAGAGGATAAAACTCAACCCCCGCATACATCCCTTCGGTGTTCTCCCTGAAAATCATAAGGTCAATGTTGTCCCTGTAGTTAAGGGGATTTCCCTTGTAGGCTTTGCATGGCCTCAGGTTTATGTAAAGGTCAAATTCCTGGCGCAGGCGAACTATGGGAGAAAAATAAACATAACCCTTTCCCCTGAGTTCCGGGGCCAGTTCCCTGGCTGCCTCGTCCTTGGGCTTTGAGGTTATAGCCCCCATGAGGGCAGCATCAGCGGTTTTCAAAAGTTCTATGGTTCTGTCCGGAAGGGGGTTCCCCTCGTTCTTCCAGTATTCCCACCCAATTTCCCCTTCCACATACTCGGCGTCCAGTTTAATCTCCTCCAGGACTATTTTCGCCGCATCCATTACATCCCTTCCAATCCCATCACCCGGTAGAAGGACTATTCTGTACTTAGCCATGGCAACCTCCTTAGATTAATTTTTTCACAAAATTGGGAAGGGCAAAGGCTGCCCTGTGAACTTCAGGATTGTAATACTTAAATTCAAGGCCAGAGCCTGAGACCCTCTCCTCCTTAAAATCCTCTAATGGATGAAGTTTGTCGCTGCAGAAGCAAAAGCTCCAGAGCGCGCTGGGATAGGCGGGAATCCAGGCCAGATACATGTGAACATTTTTGTAAAGTTTTTTCAGTATGGAATAGGTGTTGGCAACTATGTCCGGGTGATAGAAGGGGGATTCTGTCTGGGCAACGAAAATTCCCCCTTCCTTTAACCTTTCCCTGGCAGAGCGGAAAAATTCCTCCCTGAACAATATGTCCGCTGGACCCACAGGATCCGCAGAGTCCACAAGGATAACATCGTAACTTCCCTGGTCTTCCTTTACGAACTCCGCCCCATCCCTGAAGAGCAGCCTTAGCCTGGGGTCTGAAAATCCCACAGACATGGTAGGAAAGAATTTCTTGCTCACCTCCACCACCTGGGAATCAATTTCCACCATGGTAACCCTCTCCACCTCCCGGTGGCGAAGAACCTCCCTTATGGTTCCCCCATCGCCTCCGCCTATAACCAGAACCTCCCCTGGAGAGGGATGAACAAAGAGGGGAACATGGGCAATCATATCGTGATAGACGAATTCGTCCCTTTCGGTAAACATTATGGAGCCATAGAGAACAAGCATCTTTCCGTATTCGTAGGTTTCCATCACATCAATCCTCTGAAAGGGACTTTCCTCGCTGTAAAGAACTTTCTTTATCTTCAGGGTGAGCCCCGCCGCCCCATTGTGAAGTTCCGTATACCACATATTCCAGAGGTCTTCAAAGTATTTGAAACTCAATTTCCTCCTCCTCTTGTATTATTAATCTCGGTTTCTCTAAACCATTAAAATTGCTGGCGCTGGCCAAGGTATAGGCCCCCATGCTCTTAAAAACCATATAATCTCCGGGCTCCATCTCGGGGAGATAGGCTTCCCTGTAGACTACATCAAAGGAATCACAGGTGGGGCCTGCTATAACCGAAGGCTTCCTTTCGCCCTCCTTTAAAGGATGAATGGGATAGTCCGCATGGTCGTAAACCTTGCCGGAAAAACTCCCGTAAAGACCGTCGTCAATGTAATACCATATCATACCCTTTCTGCGGGCCTTTCCCACGATTTTCGTAAGGAGATAACAGGCATCCCCCACGATGAAACGGCCCGGTTCCGATATTATTTCCGTGGAGGGGAAGTAATTTTCCAGGGTTGCTCTTATGGGCTTGAGGAAACTTTCAGCAGCCATAACAGGCTGGCGGTAGGCTATGGGAAATCCTCCCCCTATGTCCAGGAGGTCAAGATGAAGGCCCTCCCCGGCCATAATATTGAAGAGCCTCCTTACAATTTTCAGGGTCTCAAAATAGGGAGAGGGATTGGTGGTCTGGGAGCCCACATGAAAGGCTATTCCCCTGACCTCAAGTCCAAGGTCCTTGGCCAGAAGAAGGAGTTCCTTGGCATCATCAGGGGCTGCTCCGAATTTCTCAGAGAGGTTCACCACGCAGAAGGGATTTTCCACCTTTATCCTAAGAAGGACCGGTGCCCCCTTCCAGACCCTGGCTATTTTTTTTGCCTCGTGGGGATTGTCAAATATCAGGGCTTTTACCCCATGCTCTCTGGCAAGGGCTATTTCCTCTTCCTTTTTTATGGGCTGGGTATAGATCACCTTCTCACCGGGAAGGGAATTTTCCCTGGCCAGGCTCAGTTCCCCCGGGGAACTTACATCAAGCCCCATGCCCAGGGAAACCACTTCCCTTATTATCTTTGGGTGGAAGTTAGCCTTGGCAGCGTAAAAATGCTGAACCCCTGGAAGACAGCGGGAAAGAACTTCAAATTTTTCCCTTATTTTCCTTCTTGAACAGATAAGAACAGGTGTTTCAGGAAGGCCTTTCATTGGGGAAATTATATCATAGGCTTATTTCTTATAGTTTTCCCCTGATTATGGTCTCTCCCAGTCGGGTTATGAAATCCTTTTTCCTGGAAAGCACATTTTTGAGGACGAATCTTCCCCTGGCTTCCTCCACATCAAAGGCCTGTCTTATGAGACCCTTTTCTCCAATGGCCCAGACCTCGGAGACCTTCCTCAGAGGGTCCGTCAACATCAGGGTGATAAGGGCATAGCCCCCCATCTCCTTTGTCTCTTTAAGGGCCTGCCTTATTTCCTCCTCCCTCTGGTATAGGATGGAAAAATCCGGGGTTATTATCTGGCCTATGCCCACCTTCTTATTCCCGAAGCGGTATTCCTTAAAATCACGGAAAATTATTTCCTTGGGGGAAAGGTCCTCAATCCTTGAGGCTGCCCTGAGGAGTTCCTCAGCCAGGGAGGGAATCTCAATTTTTAGCAGGGAAGCCAGCCTTCTCGCCACCCTTTTGTCCTTGGGGGTGGTGGTGGAAAGGGTGAGGTTCATGGTGTCGGAAATTATGCCGCTGAGGAGAACCCCGGCTATCCCCTTAGGTATGGGAATCCTTTTCTGGGAAAAGAAATCGGCCACTATGGTGGATGTGCTTCCTATGGGTTCCACATAAAAAAATATGGGACTCAGGGTGGAAATCTCCCCTACCCGGTGATGGTCTATTACCTCAATTATGTCCGCCTCCTCTATGCCGTCCACTGCCTGGGATGCCTCGTTGTGGTCTACTAAAATTACCTTCTTTCTTTTTAAATTAATGAGATCCGTTCTAGTAACTACTCCCACAAGCCTCCCATCATAGTCAAGAACGAGACCCCCCCTGATTCTGGAATGCAAAACTTTTTCCTTGACCTCCTCCATATACTCATCAAGAAATGCTGTAGGATAATCCTGTCTCATAAAGGAAAAAGCAGGGCGTGAAAGTTCTATGAGTTTGGCGGTGGTAAAGGTATCGTAGGGCGTGGTCATTATAAGAACTCCCTTTTCCCGGGCCAGGGATAGAAGGTCCCCGGGGAGGTCCACACCGCCGGTAAGGATTACAGCCGCCACGGGAACCTGAAGCGAAGCCATGACTATGTCAAACCTGTCTCCCACCAGCAGAACATCCTTCTTCCCCATGGATTTTGCCAGGGTCTCCGGCTTCCTGGCCCCTATGAAAATCCTGCCCCCCAGGGTTTTCCTTGCAGAGGAATTGGCGAGGATTTTACCGTTTAAAACCCTGGAAAGGAGCCGAACCTCCACGGGATTGGAGGAGAGGTCCTGTCTTCCAAGTCCCTCCACGAATTCCCGGGCCACCTTGGACTGGGTCACCACCCCCATGGGTTTTCCCTCCTCGTCAATCAGTGGTATGAGCCTTATCTCGTTCTCCTTCATAAGGTCAACCACCTCCTTTATGGAGGCTGAAGGGGAAGCGGAAACAGGGGGCCTAAGTTCTAAATCCCTGAGTTTAAGCCTCAGGGTGTCCACTAACTCCGGTTCCTCCACCTGAAATTTCTCAAGTATGAATCTGGTCTCGGAGTTTAATTCACCGGCCCTGGCAGGAATATAAACGGTATTTCTGTCGGTACTGTTTTTAAAAAAGGCATACCCTATGGCCGAGCAGACGGAATCGGAGTCAGGGTTCCTGTGCCCGATTACTATTACCTTGTCCATCTCATTTTTTCTTTTCCTTTATAAGTGGGATGGACTTTTCCTCAAAGAGGTACCTCTTGATCTTTCTGGTTGTGGTTTTGGGAAATTCCTCGTCCCTCAAGCGGAATCTCTTGGGCTTCTTATAATCAGCCAATTGGGCAGAATACTTGCTTATCTCCTCACCTATGAGGGCCTCAATGTCCTTTTCCGTGGGATTTTCTATCCCCTTTTCCTTGAAATAGGCTTCCACCTCTTCAAAATTGGGGTAAACTATGGCCTGGACTTCCTCGGCACCGGTTATCGGGTTTGCTCCCCTAACCACCAGAACCTCCTCAATGAACGGGGACTGAAGAAGAACTGACTCTACCTCCTCCGGAAATATGTTCTTCCCCCCGGCGGTGACAATTACCGACTTCTTTCTACCAGTTATGTAGAGGAATCCATCCTCGTCCAGGTATCCCACATCCCCGGTAAGGAACCAGCCGTCATCGGTGAAAACTTCTTTAGTAGCCTGGGGATTTTTGTAATAGCCAGGCATAACATTTGGTCCCCGGGCAGCTATTTCCCCAACCCCTTCAGGATCAGGGTCCATTATTTTTATCTCCACATAGGGGAGAGGTAAGCCAGCAGAGGTATTCCTGGGACAACAGGGAGGATTGACGGTAAGGACCGGAGCGGTTTCAGAAAGGCCGTATCCCTGAAGAATGGGAAATCCCAACTCTTCAAGACCCCTGGATACCCAGGGAGGAAGTGCAGCTCCCCCTGAGACCATGTATCTGAGTTCTTCAAATCCCAGTTTGGACAAAATAGATTTGAATATTTTCCTGGCCCGATTCCTGCCAAGAAGTGGCCTTAATCCTTTATGTAAGCCCTTCATCACCCCCACCACTCCCTTTTTAACCGGGGATTTCTTAAGTTCCCCCCTTATTCTCAACAGGAATTTCTCCAGAAGTAGGGGCACGGTGGTCATAAGGGTGGGTTTTGTCTCCCGCAGGTCTTCTATCATCTCTGTGGGCTTCAAGGACCTGGCCAGGGTTATTTGCACTCCCACCGAAAGGGGGAAAATCATACCGGCAGTAGCCTCAAAAACATGGTGAAGTGGCAGGTAGGAAAAGCTTTTGTCCCTCTCATTTATGTCAATTATCTGATATATACCATCCACATTGGATGAGATGTTTTTGTGGGTGAGCATAACACCCTTGGAGGTGCCCGTGGTTCCTGAAGTATAAAGGATAACAGCCAGGTCCTCCAGACCTATGTTCGCAAGGGGAGCCGGCTCCTTGTAACTATCCAGCACCTTTTCAAGGGTCAATTCCCCGTTCACATCATCCATTACGATAACCTTTTTCAGAGAAGGGACCCTATCCCGAATTTCCTGAATGTCAGGAAGTTTATGGCCGGAGACAAAAATCAAACTAACCTCGGCATCGTTCAAAATGTGGAAGTATTCGGGGGGTTTAAGTTTGGCATCAAGGGGGACCACAGTGGCCCCTGCCCATTGTATGGCAAAATAACTGAGTATCCACTCAGGTCGGTTTTCACCCAGAACCGAAATCTTGTCACCCTTACCCAGACCCTGGTCCCTTATAAAGGCAGCCAGACGGGCGGCTTTTTCAACAAGTTCCCCATAAGTGTAGCCGAACCATTTTTTCCTTCGCTTTATCCTCACCGCCATCCTGTCCGGAAACTTCTCCCCGGACCTTTTCAGATATTCGGGAATGGGAAACCAACCCCTGGGTGGTCTTACCCTTGGTATTTCCATCTCTTCCTCCTTTTTTAATATATTAGTGCAGCAAAACTAACCGCCGAAGACCCATCAGGGTCCATAGCATTAAAATAGCCCAGGAGCCTTCCCCTTTTATCCACCGATTTTAAGAATACATAAATTGCCCCTGTTCCGCAAACCCTTGTGGCATTTTTGTGAGGGAAAAATGATGAGAGAAAACCATCCCCATTCCCCATCTGCATTTTCTCCAGAATATAACGGTCAAAAATTTCCACCTGGGGTCTTAATTCCTCTGCCTTCTGAGAGTCCCCAAAACTTAAGCCGTAGTGGCTGAGGTCCGCCGCGGCCACCAGGACAAAATTCTCATCCAGGGCCATGTTGTTAAGGAGGGAAAAAATTCCCTGATAATTCTGGTCCGGAAGTTTCCCCTGTGCTATAAACTCAGCAAAACTGGGAACAAGAAGGCCCACCATTTTGAAATCGGTGAGGGCTTTAAGAAAGGCCACATTCAGTTCTATGGAATGCTCAAAGAAATGGGCTATCTCATCGGAGTAAGGCTCCTCAATAACCTCCTCCAGGGCCTTCAGGGCTTCCCGGTCAACCTCCACCGGCCCCCAGGGAGTCATGTAACCCCGGGAAGAGAGAATGAAACCGTCCCGGAGGGGAGTGTGATTCACCCCCAGGAAAATAAGGGTTTTGTCCTTAAGATGTTCCCATCCTCCGTAGGCTAAAACATATCCCCTCATTCCCCTCTCGTAATCTATGTGGGGAGAAATTATTCCCCTTTCGCAACCCTCACTGGCCTGCACCTGGGCTCTTATCCTTTCTCTCAGGGAATCAAAATCCGAATAGGTCTCCGAATAGGTCCTGGGAAAGGAATTCATGGGAATATAGGGGTTTGAGTTGAACCACTCTTTCAATTCCTGCATTTTCCCCTGGTAAACCTCATCCTCCAGGAGAAAATGCTCCTTCAGTGTTTTTATAATTCCTTCTATGTCCTCGGAGAAAAGCATTTCCCCGTATTTCCTGAAGTAATCTTCCTTAAGGGACAAATCGTCCTTTTCGCCATCAAGATAACTGAGAACAAAAACCACCGGCTCGGGGACAACAAGAACCTCACCGGAAAGCAGGAGAGGGTCCCGGATTATATATTCACCCTCCCTGTAAGGGATTATCTCCACCGGCCTTAACCTGGGTAATCTCATATTAGAAGTTTTATCAGGGCTGGTTTTACCTCAAGATTAATCTCCGAAGCCCGGAAAAGTTCCCCGTCGTACTGTCCAAACATCTCCTGGGAGAGAATCTTAATTTTCCTTCCCCTCATCATAAAAACCTTGGGGTGAGAAAGCAGAGTTCCCATATAAAGCCTGGGTAAATTCAGAAGAAACTCCACTGGAGAAAGAGAGCCTATAAATACCACATCCAGCAATCCATCATCGGCCCTTGCCCGGGGAGCTATTTTCATACCTCCTCCGAAAACAGGGCCATTTGCTACAACCACCGTGAGGAACTCCCCCTCCACCACACGTTCATCAACCTCCACCCTGTAGAATTTCGGCCTGTATCGGAAAAACTCCCTGAAAAGTTTGAGGGAATATACGATTCCGGAATGGGCCCCCTGGCCAAGTTTGCTTACTATTTCCCCTCCAAGACCAATGTCAAGAACATTTACGAAAAACCTTCTGCCCATGTCCACCAAGTCCACAATTTTCCCGGATGAAAAACTCGTCCTCTTTTTAATTCCTATACCCCGGGCGAAATCATTTCCCCTTCCCGAGGGAAGGACTGAAAGGGCTGCTTCAGGATTAATGGGCCTTTTGTCTTCAAAAAAACCGTTCACCACCTCGTTCAAAGTGCCGTCACCTCCCACGGAGATTATGTGTCTCTGACCCTGCTTCAATTCCTCCCTGGCTATTTCCGTGGCGTGTTTTGGGGCTTCCGTGAATCTCTCCTTAATTTCCTTAAAATGCCTCAAAAGAAATCCCTTTATGTTCTCCCACCGGCGATAGGTCTTCCCGTTTCCTGAAGCAGGGTTAACTATTACCGTGGGTCTTGGGCTTAAAAATACCCGTTCCAATGGCTCCTCCTATGGCAGAAAAAAGGGAGAAGAGTATTATCCTCATTAAAAAAGAAGATGCGAATTTCTGGGGCACCCAGTAAGCCTGGAAAGCCGAGGCGTCCATCCCATAGGTTTTCATTATCTCCATCATGAGCCCCCTGCTCCAGGAGAAAAAAATAAGGTCCAGGGGGGTGGCCACCAAGGCAGCCAGGAAACCAGAAAGAGCCCCAACACTGAGACCGTCCCCGGCATTTAATTTCGCAGAGGAGGTCCTCTGGTAGAGATAAGTTGCCAGAGCACCTCCTCCCACTATCCACAGGCAGCAAAGGCAGTTCCCTAAGGAAAGAATCGGGATCCCGCTCAGGGCACCGCTTATAAGCCCTGCTACTAATGCTGCCCTGTAAATATCTCCTTTCATTTTTCCCCCTTAAGGTCCCTTAGTCCGTAAAGCAGGCCCATCCCAAGAAGGATGCCCGGAAATAATCCGGTTATAAACCTCTCCCAGTTGGAAGAATAACCTGTAATTTTCTCAAGAAATTTTCCCCCGGCTAAGGGAGATAAGAAAAGAAGAGCAGTGGTTCCGCTCAGGGGAAT
>JALVRF010000129.1 GCA_027025175.1 Candidatus Aminicenantota bacterium
ACTGCAATGTGGACAGGAGAGATATCCCTTACCTTCATGCGAACCAGCACCGTGTTAAAGGAATAAATTCCCACCATTAGAAAGAGAAGCAAAAGGAAAACCCCGGTTACATCCGGTTCTGCATAGGTCAAAATGACCGTTCCCCCTATCGCCAGGGCTCCCCCAATCCCCTCGTAAAAATTCAGTTTTTCGGAGATAATAAGATATCCCCAGAAAATCACGAAAAGGGGCTGAAGATTGACGATAAAGGATATAAAGGAAGGGTTCATCTTCTTTACAAGATAGAAGAACAGGAAAGTGGCAAAGGCCTCGGAAAACCCGAAATAGGCAAAAAACCAGGGATGGGCTTTAATTTTGTCTATTAACTGGCTGAATCCCCTTTTCATGGAAAAGAGCAGGACCAGACTCCAGAGGGAGGCGAAAAAAAACCACCAGAAAAGGAAAACCCTGGTCTCAACCTCCCGCTGGGCCAGTTTGGCGAAAATGTAAACTAAGGAATACCCGGTGGCTGAGGCCAGAGCGGCAATAACCCCTTTTATTTTCGGATTCAACCCCTGGACTCCGCCCTGAAAAATTCAAAGGTGCACCTGAGGCCCTTCTCCAGGGAGGTAAGGGGACGCCATCCCAGAACCTCCCTCGCCCTTTCCGGAGAGAGCACCGAATACCTTATATCCCCGGGCCTGGGAGGTGCCATCTCGTAATCAACCCTGAGGCCCGAGACCTCCATCAATTTCTCCAGAAGGTCAAGGGTAGAGGTAGGTTTCCCTGTGGATATGTTAACAAGGACATCGTCATCTCCCTGGGAAGCGAGAACATTGGCCCTGGCGACATCCTTCACATAAACATAATCCCTTATCATTCCCCTTTCCATTTCAGGATATGTGTATATCCTTACTGGCTTTCCTCCGAGTAGGGCAATGGAGAAAATAGCCACAACCCCCGCCTCTCCGTGGGGAATTTGCCTGGGACCGTAGACATTGGAATACCTCAAGATTGCGAAGGAAAACCTGCCCTTACTGAGCAGTCTTATGTAACCCTCTGCTCCCAACTTGGACTGGGCATAGGGACTTTCTGGGTTGGGGGCAAGTTCTTCACTGGCCATCCTTCCTGAGGTGTCCCCGTAAATGGCTCCTCCGGTAGAGGCGAAAACGAATCTTTTTACCCCGGCTTCTGCGGCGGCTTCCAGAAGGTTTATGGTTCCAAGAATATTAACCCTGGCATCAAAGGAGGGGTCCTGCACCGATAGAGGAACAGAAATCTGAGCAGCCTGATGATTTATAATATCGGGCTTCTCAAGTTTGACCAACTTCCTTACCTCGTTGGAATTAATGTCCAGGAGATAAAAACGAACCCCTGAGGGCAGGTTCTCAGCCCTGCCCGTGGAAAGATTATCCACCACGATGACCTCGTGTCCCTCTTCCAGGTAGGCCTCTGCCACATGGGAACCTATAAAACCTGCGCCTCCAGTTAGAATAACCCTCATTTTTCCTCCCTTAAAGTTTTTTCAAGGCTTCCCCTCACCCCGTTCACCTGGCTGTTTATGGAGGGAATAACCTTAATGGCATTGTTTAAATGTTTAGAAAGGAGATTTATCCCCTCATCAAGCCTATCAATATGGGAAAGGGCGGATTTTATGTGTCCCTTAAGTTTGTCCACATTCTCCAGCATAGCGTAGGCCTCGGAAAAGGAAAGGGCTATGGAAATTATCGCCAGAATGGAATATGGACCTGCGAGAATAACCCTCCTGTAATGGGCATAATCCCAGAGGTCGTTCTTTTCACCGAAGGGGTCCCTGGGGGATGTAATAAAGGAGAACATGCTTTCAGAGGGAAGAAAAAGGACAGCAAAATCTGTGGTTAACTCCTGTTTTATGTATTTGGAGGAGATTTTGTCAATTTCCTCCTTTAGCCTTCTCTTAATCTCCTTCCAATCTTCCCTGCTGCCGGTTTCCTGAAACCTTTTCCAGGCTTCCCTGGGAAATTTGGAATCTATGGGCAGTAATTTTTTCCCCACCTTTACCACGAAATCCACCCTTTCCTGGGAGGCCCCCAGGCTTTTCTGCTTTTCCCAGAGTTTATGATCAAGGGTCTGGGAAAGAATGGCCTCTAAGAGAAATTCCCCCATCTCTCCCCTTTCTCTGGATGAAAGAAAAACATCCTTCATTTTTTCGGAAATATCCTTCACATTCAGGGTCAACTGCTGAAGTTTCTCCAGGGTAAGCAGGGCCTGAGAGGTATTTTCCCTCAAAATACTGAAACCTTCTCCCAGGCGAAGGTCCGAGGACCTGAGGCCCTCCCTGAGGGGGAGGATTTCCCGGAGAAACTCCTCCTTTAATTTGCTCTGCCTGGAGATCCAGAGGAAAATCATCGCCAGGAGAAGTAAAATAATCACCACCAGCAAGCCAATGACGACATACAACATCAAGAAGATTCTACCCTAAAAACCGTCCCCCTCCAATCCCCCCATTTTAGGGACAGACCCTTTTCCGGGAATTTTTGCAGGATGTTATAATCAATTTGATAAACATAAAACTGTTATGGGGATAAAAGAACTTTTTAATGTATTTTCGGACCCGGTAAGGCTCAAAATGGTGGAACTTTTAAAGGAAAGGGACTGGACCCCTTCTCAATTGGCAGAGGAACTGGGCCTTTCCCGTCCCACCATTACCCATCACTTAAACCTCATGAGGAACGCCGGAGTGGTGAACTGTATTAAAAGGGGAAAGGAGGTCATTTGCTCTCTGGAAGAAACCGTTTTCCAGGAAATTCTTGAATTTGCCGCAAGATTTTTAAGGAAAAAAGGAGGAGAAAATGAAGTTTAATCTTGCCCTGGCCGGAGCAGGCCTCCTCGCCAACCTTTACGCTTTCTTTAGCCTGCCCCGAAGGGTTCCCCTGCATTTTGACCTTTCGGGAAACCCTGACCGCTGGGGGAGCAAAGGTGAGTTGTTTTTTACAGGAATGGGCATACTGGCGGTTTTGCTCCTGATCTATTTACTGGTTCCCCGAATAGACCCAAAGAGAAAATCCCTGTGGACCTCCAGGGGATATCACCTCCTTTTTTCGGCCCTCTTTTTAATTCCCGTATTCTTACCCTTTATACCATATTTTTACCTGCACAGATTTCCAGTAACCAGTGCCGTTGTGATTTTCCTTTCCCTGCTCCTTGTGATAATGGGAAATTACCTTCCCAGTATAAAACCCAATTACTTCGTGGGTATAAGGACTCCCTGGACCTTGGAGGATGAAAGGGTGTGGCGGAGGACCCACCGGGCGGGAGGCTGGGGTTTTGTCCTGCTGGGAATACTCACCCTGGCCCTGGCCATCCTTCTTCCCGCCAGGATAGCTCTCATAATTTTCCTGGTGGGCCTATCCGCCCTGATAGTGTTTTTAATAATTTATTCCTATCTCCTCTGGAAAAGGGAAATCAAGCCTTAGGCTTTATTCTGTTCATGTAGGTGTAAATTATGGGTACTACGAAAAGGGTGAGGAAGGTAGCCACGGTGAGCCCACCCACAATGGCCAGTCCCATGGGAGCCCTCATTTCCGAACCGGTGCTTTTGGAAATCGCCATGGGTAGGGTTCCGAAAACCGTAGTGAGGGCGGTTATGAGAACCGGCCTGAGCCTGGTAACGGCTCCTTCAACCACCGCTTCGTAACGGTCCTTTCCTGCCCTTATCAACTGGTTAATGTAATCCACCATAACTATTCCGTTGTTTACCGCTATTCCTGCCAGCATGACAATTCCCATCATGGCAGGAAGAGAGAGGGGCTTTCTCGCAACGAGGAGTGCCCAGAGAACCCCCATAAGGGCTAAGGGAACTGTGAACATTATCACGAAGGGATGGGAAAGGTGCTCAAATTCCGCCGCCATAATCATGTAGGTGAGAAGGGCAGCCAGCAGGAAAACCTGAATCATGGTTTTTATGGCATCTATCATGTCCTTGTACTGGCCAGCAACTTCCACCGAGTAGCCCATGGGCAGATTTTCCTCAATGGGCTTTAGTTTCTTTTTTGCTTCACCTACGGTCTGGCCCAGACTCCTCCCCACTATGTTGGCCCTTACGGTTATAACCCTTTGTTTTGAGGAGCGGTATATCCTCACCGGGCCCGTCCCTTTCTTTACTTCCACTAAGTCTCCTAAGTAAACCCTGCTTCCTAAGGGGGTGATTATGGGAAATTTCAGCAGTTCCTCCAGTTTTTCTCTTTCGCTCCGGGGAATTTGCACCCTCACATCGTAGTTGTCCCCTTTGTGACTTATGCGGGTTGCGAGTTCTCCGGTGGTGGCGGAGTTTATAAGTGTTCCTATATAACCTGTGCTCAGGCCCAGTCTGGAAATTACATCCCTCCTTGGAATGAGCACGGTTTCAGGTTTGCCGGCCTGATAGGTCATATTAACATCGCGAATTCCCCTGACCGACTTCAGCACCTTTGCCACTCTCCTGGCCACGGTATAGATGGAATTCAGGTCCTTTCCATAGACCTCTATTTCCACCGGATAAAGGCTTCCTCCGGTCATCATCCTTCCCAGGTCAAGAACCTGGTTCTCCACGTCCCTGTATTGGGGTATTTTCCTGCGGAAATCCTCCAGGATTTCGTCAATAGACCTTTTTCTTTCCTCCTTGTATTTGAGTTTGGCCCATAACATGGCTTCATGGGGGCCGGAAGGGGAAAATTCAAAGGAGGTGCTTCCTATTCCTCCTTCCTGGGTTACCCCTACGCTGGTGAGAACAGAGATGGTTTCCGGGAAGGAGGCCAGAACCCTTGCATCCTTTCT
This sequence comes from Candidatus Aminicenantota bacterium, assembly GCA_027025175.1. Lineage (GTDB taxonomy): Bacteria > Acidobacteriota > Aminicenantia > S016-38 > S016-38 > JALSNJ01. The sequence goes on from JALVRF010000129.1 coordinate 4,774, forward strand.
CGCTGTTTTATCCGTTACCTCTAAAGGTGTGCCTACAGGGGTTTTTATCTTCATCATGATTATGGCCCTGTCTACCTTGGGCATGAACTCCGTTCCCACCACCTTTATCACCCCGAAGGAGAGGACGAAGATTACGAAAATTACCCCAAGAACACCTGCCCTGTGGTGAAGGGTCCATCTCAGGGTTTTTTCGTAGGTTCTTCTCATTTTTCCCTTCACGAAGGAATCGGAAAAGGCCCGGAGTTTTTTATACAATCCTCCTGGTTTTTCCTCACGGTAAAGCACCGATGTGAGCATGGGGGTTATGGTCAGGGCCACGAACAGGGAAGAGAGAAGGGAAAAAGATATGGAAAGGGCCAAGGCCCGGGATAGTTTTCCTGTTATCCCGGAGGCGAAGACCATGGGGAAGAACACTGCTATGGTTGTAAGGGTGGAGGCGGTTATGGCCATGGCCACCTCTTCTGTTCCCACCACAGAGGCCCTGTCCGGAGAAAGCCCCTTTTCCTCAAAATGCCTGTAGGTGTTCTCTATGACCACCACAGCATTGTCCACCAGCATTCCCACCCCGAGGGCCAGTCCTCCCAGGGTCAGGATGTTCAGGGTGTATCCAGCCATGTAAAAGGCTATAAAGGTGGAAATTATGGAGAGTGGAATGGAAAGGGATATGACTAAAGTAGGCCTCCAGTTTCCCAGGAAGATAAACAGAACTATTATAGCCAGCAATCCTCCCACCAGTATGTTGCCTACAGTTCTTTTGGCCATCAGACTTATGGGCTTTTCCTGGTCAAAAACCAGGTGGAAACTGACATCCTGAGGAAGGTTTTTTCTAAGTTCCTTGAGTGTTCTTTTTACTCTTCTTGCCACGATAACTGTATTGGCACTGGAGGTTTTGGTCACCAGCATAACCACAGCCGGCTCGCCGTTTATGTTGGAAGTGGCCCTGTAGCGATAGTCACCGAACATTACCCGGGCCACATCCCCCAGATGGACCACCTTACCGTCCTTGCTTACCCCCACCACAATCTTTTTGATGTCCTCTAAATTGTCAAACTGGCCCCTTATCCTTATGTCCTCCTCCCTGTGGGAGGTAAGGATGTAGCCTGCTGGCTGGTTCACATTTTCCATCCTCAGAGCCTGAATTATCCTGTCTACCCCGATTTTATAAGAGGCCAGTTTTTCCAAACTCGGCGTTATGAGAATTTCCCTTTTCCTCGGGGAGAGAACCTGAACTGCTGCCACCCCGTCAAGCCTGGAGAGTTTTTCCACCACCTGATCGTCCAGGACCCTTTTTAATTGAGATTGGGTAAGGGTTTTGCTGCTTACGCCGTAATAAAGGATGGGGAAGTCCGAAACATTAAACTTGTAAACCACCGGGTCGTCGGCCTCGTCAGGAATCAGGTAGCGGAAACGGGAAATCCTGTCCCTTATATCCTGGGCAGCGGCGTCCATATTGGTTCCCCATTCGAATTCCACGGTAATAAGGGATAGTCCCTCCTGGGATACGGACTTGACATCCTTAACCCTGGTGACAGAGGAGACTATTTCCTCCAAGGGCTTGGTTACTAACTGTTCCACATCCTCGGGAGAAGCCCCTTTGTAGGAGGTGATTATGGTCAGGGTGGGATACTCGATGCTGGGCATGAGGTCAAGGCCCAATTTTGTGTATGCTATGACCCCCACCACCACGATTATAAGGATAAGCATGGTTATGGTTACTTTTCTTTTAACTGAAAAGGAAGGAATGCTCATTTTTCCTCCTCCACCTTTGCTCCGTCGTAAAGGCCGAAAATTCCCTCTACAACAACTTTTTCTCCTGGGTTAATTCCGCTCAGAACCTCCACGAGCCGGTCCCCCTTGAGTCCCAGTTTGACCTTCCTCTTTTTCGCAACACCTTCCTTTACCACAAAGGCGTAGTTTCCTTCCACCACTGCCTTAAGCGGTATAGCCAGGGCCTGCTTCTGGGAATAAATTATCCTGACGGTGACATCTGTTCCTGGTTTTAACCTGAGACCGGGGTTTTCTGCCATCACCCCGACCCGGAAGGTTTTGGAGGTGGGGTCTGCTGCCTCGCTTACAGAAAAAACCTTTCCCCGAAGGGTCAGGTCCTCCCCTATTATCTCTGCCGGGGAGCCCCTGTGAATTAAATTGATGCTGGAGGAAGGAACGTCCACATAGACCTTTATCCTGGAGAAATCCATAAGTACCAATATACCCGGGCCTGAGCCGAATCCTCCCATGGCCGGATTCACGAAATCCCCTTCTTCCTTGAGTTTATTGGTTATTATCCCGGAAAACGGGGCCCTTAATTTGGAGGATTTTATCAGAAATTCCGCAAGTTTCACCGCTGCCTTTGCCTGTTCTAACTGTCCTCTGGCGGCCTGAAAGGCGAGATGGGCCTTCTCGTATTGCTGCTGGGAAATGGCCTGCTCAGAAAGTAGTCTTTTGGCTCTCAGGAAGTTCTTTTGGGCATTGCGGAAATTGGCCTGGGCTGTTAATAGGGCTCCTTTAGCCTGCTGGAGCTGGATTTGGGCCTGTTCTGAATCAAGCTCCACCAGGAGATGACCTTTCTTTACCTTTTCCCCTTCTTCCACATATATTCTCTTTATCTTTCCGCTTATTTTGGGAACGATGTTCGCCTTTTTACTGGCTTCCACAGTCCCTGAGAAACTCAGGGACTTGCGGATGGTTAATATTTGGGCCGGAAAGGTCTTTACCGTAAATCTAACCTGGGTTTGCCCTTTGGCTCCGGCCTTTCCTGGTCCTTTCCCACAAAAGGAAAGAGCCAGAACCAGAGGTATTATTAGAAACAATCCCTTTTTCATTTTTCACCTCCAAACTGGTATCCTGAGATACTTTCTATTTCCGCCAGGGCAAGATTGTATTGATAGAGGGCATTAAACATGTTTGTCTCGGCCATTTTCAGGGAAAGGCGGGCCTGGTCCACCTGAAGGGTATTTATGAGCCCTTCCCTGTAATTTAATTTGGCAAGACGGAGCCCCTCCCTTGCCTCCTTCACCGTTTCCTTTGCCGAAAGATAACTTGCCTTTGCCTCTAAGGCCCTTTTATACGCTGACCTGAGCCGAAGAAGAATTCCCTGCCTTAAAGCCTCTTCTCCGTATTTTGCCGAGTAATACTGGCTGGTAGCTTCCCTTATGTCCTCAATCCTGGAAAATCCCGAGAAAATGGGGAGGGAAACCACCACCGCCAATGTGTAATAATCTTCCCAGTTATTGGCATTAAAGTTGAAGTTTTCTGCCCTGAAATTGTAATCAAAGGAAAGCGCTACTGTGGGACCGAACTGGGAACGGGCAAGGTTTATGCTCTGTGAGGCGGCTTTCCTCCTGGCAGCCATGGCCCTAAGGGTAGGAGAATGGGAAATTGTGAACTCCTCCAGGGCTGAAAGGCTTATTTCTAAGGGAGGAAAATCAAGGCTTCCCTCTATATCAAAATCAGCCTCTATCCCCAGCAGATTCCCTAAGGAAAGCCTGGCAAGTTTTACTGCATTTTGGGCTTTCAAAAGTTCGGGTTTCGTATTCTGCCAGTTTACCCTGGCCTGGAGGAGTTCAAACCTGGTGGCAGCCCCTGCCTCATAAAGGGACTTGGTCTGAAGATAATGTTCATGAGCAATTCTGGAAGAATCCCTCTGAATTTCCAGCATTTTTTTTGCGAGAAGCAGGGAGTAGAAGGCCTTTTTTACCTGGAAGACAAGGTTGTTCTTTTTCTGAAGGAGGTCCCAGCGGGCTGCCTCGGCCTGGAGCTGAGCCATCTTGTGGGAAGCTGAGAGTTTTCCGCTGGTAAAAAGTGGCTGTGTAAAATTCAGGCCGAATTGGTATTTTCTTGTAAAGTCCATCTTCACCTTCTTTGGCCTGTCCCCCGGAAAGAACGGGGGCATTTCCACGGTAAAAACCTTCTTCCTGAGAATGTCCTGACCCTGAAGTTTTACCTGGGGGAGGAAAAGGGAAGTGGATTTCCTTGCCCTTGCCTCTGTTGCCTCCAGTTGTTTTTTTGCCTGAAGATACGTTGGGGAATGCTCTAAGGCGTAAGAGATGGCTTCCTGAAGGTCAAATTTGACCTTTCCCCATACTAGGGGTTGTAAAAACAGGAAAAGGACCACCGATTTCTTCATATTTCACCTCCCAGACCTACCATGGCAAGTATTTTTTCCTTGACGAAATTTAGAAATTTCCTGAATTCTTCCCCCTGGTAAAAAGGGGTCTCGGAAACTACCCCCTTGAGGGTGGCCAGTATGAATCCGGAAACCATTTTGGGTGAGTCCTTTATATAACCGGAGTTTTTCCCCTGTTCCACCAGTTTTTCAATGGTCTGTCTGTAGAACTTCCTGTTCTCTATTATCCTGTGATAAAGGGCTTTTCTTCCCTCCTTTAAAAAAGGGCCGTGGGAAAAGGCCTCTGTGGTGAGAAGCCTTACGAAATTCTGCCTTCGCTCCACCTGGGAAAGGAATAGGTCCAGTAATCTGGGAAAAACTTCGGGGAATTCTCCGGGTTGAAGTTCCTTTATCTCTCCCACCATTTCTTCGTTAATGGATTCCATAACCCTCACGAGAAGGGCCTCCTTGGAGGGGAAGAGTTTATATATGGTGGCCTTAGAAATCCCTGCCCTTTCTGCTATTTCGTCCATGGTGGTAAGAACGAATCCCTTTTCCCCAATAAGCTCCGTGGCAGCACTTATGACCGCCCGCTCCTGGGCCTTCCTTGCTATGTTCTTCCAGGTGTCCGACATTTTCCCTCCTTTTAAACTGATTAGTTTAAATCTTACACTAAATATTACGGAAAATCAACGGAAAAGTTACAGAGGAAATCTTGACAAATTTTAGAATTATTCTAAAATTGAAGTTGAGTTAATTCGGTGAAATATTTGTTCAGGAATGATTCCTTTAGGATTAAAAAGGAGGTATAATTAAAAGTTGGGCATGAGAAGAAAAATATGGTTAATAATTTTTATCGGGCTTGTCCCTCTTCCTCTTCTGGCCTATGTGGGGCCCGGGGCAGGCTTTGCCTTCTTGGGCTCATTTCTCTTCGTTTTCCTGGCCTTTTTCGTGGCCATATTTAACCTCATTACCCTGCCTGTAAGGGTAATAATAAGGGCCATCAAAAGGGCCAGGGCCCTTAGGAAAGCCAGGGTCAAGAGGGTAGTCATCCTGGGGTTTGACGGAATGGACTATAAATTGGCCTCAAATCTCATTGGGGAAGGGAAACTTCCAAATTTCCAGAAACTGGCAGAGGAGGGGAGTTTTCTTCCCCTGCGGAGCACAGAGCCACCCCTTTCTCCAGTGGCCTGGTCCACCTTTTCCACCGGAGTAAACCCCGGAAAACATAATATTTTTGACTTTCTGGCCAGGGACCCTAAAACCTATCTTCCTAAACTTTCCGCCTCTGAAATTCTTCCACCTAAAAAATACATAAGAATAGGTAAATGGGAAATTCCCGTAAGCAAGCCCAAAATAGAACTTCTCAGAAAGAGTAAGGCCATGTGGAAGGTCCTTGGTTCAAGCGGAGTTTATGCTCAGGTGCTCAGGGTTCCCTTTACCTTTCCCCCGGAGAAGTTCTACGGCCTGCAGCTTGCGGGGCTGGGGACCCCTGACCTTCGGGGTACCCAGGGAACCTTCACCTATTTTTCTGAGGAGGAAAAACCCGGGGATTTTGAACTCTCCGAGGGACTTTTCCTTAAACTACATAAGAATAACGGTTATTATCATGGAAAGATTCCAGGGCCACCCCATCCCTTCAAAAAGGGAGAGGTCCTTTACAAGGAGTTCAAAATAATCCCCGTAAGTGAAGATTCGGTAAGAGTCAAGACTGAAGACGAGGAGATGGAAATAAAGAAGGGGAAACTTTCCCCCTGGTTCAGGATGGATTTCAGGGCAGGGATGGTTAAGGTTTCGGGGATTGCCCAGTGGTACCTCCATTCCACCTCCCCCATGAGGCTCTACCTTTCCCCCATAAACCTCAATCCCGAAAAACCCGCCATGCCCCTTTCCCATCCCTCCATCTTCGCGGTTTATCTGGCTAAGAAGAACGGTCCCTTTGCCACCTTAGGTATGGCTGAGGATACCTGGGCCCTGAACGAGGGGGTTCTGGACGAGGATGGCTACATCCAGCAGGTTTACAATGCCAACAGGGAAAGGGAAAGGATATTCTTTGACGCCCTGCCCAAGGCTAAGGAGGGACTTTTGATTTCGGTTTTTGAATATCCGGACAGGATTCAGCACATGTTCTGGAGATACATAGATCCCCAATCCCCTGCCCCTAAGGATAGCAGGAAGAAGGAGGTGGTTGAGGCCATATACAGGGTTTACCAGGATGCGGACAGGATAGTGGGTGAGACCCTGAAAAGGCTGAGGAAGGGGGATGTTCTCTTTATCATTTCAGACCACGGTTTTGGTCCCTTCAGGAGGGGGGTCAACATTAACGGATGGCTCCATCAGGAGGGATATCTCCATTTGAAGGAGGGAA
>JALVRF010000130.1 GCA_027025175.1 Candidatus Aminicenantota bacterium
ACTATTTTGCCCTCCTCCCCTTTGATTATAAACATAACCTGACCCCTGTCAACAAAAGCATAGGAAAATGAAATCCAGGGGATCCCCTCTTTACACGAAAATTCCGTAATTTTTATTTTACCAAGTTGCCTTCTGGCAGGATTTACCACCGCGGAAATGATACTCATGGGAAGGCCATGAAACCTGAATATCTTTCCTTTAAGGCTGTAAATTCTCCACTTAGAGGGAAAATCCTTAAGTTTTCCCGACAAAAAATCAACTATGTCTCTCCTATCCGCTATTATTTGAACCACCGGAATTCTGTATTTCCTGAGAACCAGGGAATATTTTTCCCCATAAGGATAAGAAAAGGCCACCGAGGAAAGCAACACGGAACTTCTTTTTATAAGTTGTTCCTCAGGCCAGTCCCCTACCTCACAACTGAGAACCACCTCGTCCTTCAGGGCGAATAACCTGGGCGACTGACAGCCATACTTAACCAGAACCTGGTTGAACTGTAAAAGCATACTCAGAACAAGGGCTATCACTGGAAAAACCTCCTGTATATCAGTTCAAAGACCTTCTTCAGTTCCGGGGCAGGCTTAAAGGAAGAGGAAAAAATAACTCTGGCCCTGGAATCAGCCCGGGTGAACGCATCGTCCGGGGAAAAACCTTTAAGCCTGAGGAGAAGATATGCCCTGAGCCTGACCCCTATGGCGTTGAAATCCCTGAGGTCCACCTCATCCCAGCCCAGATACCTGTAAATTCCCGAAAGGGAAGGTTCTGCGAAGGTGCGGGGAATGCAGAAAAGACCCTTTCTGTTTTCAGGAGAATATAGCATATGGAGGGCGAGTCTATATATAAAATGGGCACTTCTGGGGTCCTGCCCTGGCCTGAAGGGAGGAACCTGATTCAGTTTCTCGTCCTTCAGCCAGTCCATCCATGGGTAAGACTTCTCAGAAATTACAGACGAGGACTTCGTTTCCACATCGGACAGGGTGAAAACCCCGGCAGAATAGAAATTCTTTATGTACTGTTTGCCAGCACCTATAAGGCTCTGCTTTTTTACCCATCTTTCGCATTTCTCTTTTTGCATTGGCTTTCCGGCTGGTTTTGAAGGACAGGGGGAAAAATAAAGTTTCCAGGATGCTGGACCCTTGACGAGAAAAAGGTATTTCCCTTCCCTGAGGTAAATTTCCCGGCCTGTGGAGGAAAGGAGAATTGAGCCTCTGGAGTCCAGGAGCAGGTAATCCTTGGCGCTGGTGGAAATCAAAAACTTCCCTGGAAGGTCCAGGGAGAACTTATAGGCCAGGGTCCAGGCCTGTTTTTCATATTTCCCCTGGGAAATCAGATAGGGCTGGGAACAGAGAAGTGTGAGTATAAGGAGAAGACTCATTTCTCCTCAAAAAGGGAATTCCACAATCCGGGGTCCCCTTTAAGGTATTTTTCAAACCATCCCATAATGGCCATATACCATCCTATTCTGTGTTTGTAACCCATAATCCAGTGATTTTCTCCCTTAACTATGACAAGGGAAACCGGTCTCCCCAGGATTTTAAGGGCAGTGAACATCTGATGACTTTCTCCCGGAGGAACATTGGTATCCACTGAACCGTGAAGAAGAAGGAGGGGAGTTTTAATTTTATCCGCTGAGAAAAGAGGGGAACGTCCCACATATATATCACTGCGGTTCCAGGGGAAGGAAAAGGCGGCGGATACCGCATTATACGTATAGCCCCAGTAACCCTGTCCCCAATAGGAAGGAATCATGCTTATACCTGCATGGGAGACCGCTGCATCAAACATATCTGTTCTGGTTACCAGATACTGGGTCATGAAACCACCAAAAGAGGCCCCGATTATGCCCTTCTTTCCAACCCACCTATGGGTTTTTATAAATCTTCTGGCTGCCTCCAGGATAAACTTCCCGGAAATTTTGCCCCAGTCATTCACATGCTGGGCCGAATATATCTGGCCGAAGCCAGTGGCCCCTGGAGGCGTCAGGGTGTAAACCACGAATCCCTTGGCAGCCCACCACTCCTTGGGATACCTTCCTGCAAAATCCCTGGTTATGGGAGAAGTTCCACCATAATAATAAATGATCAGCGGATATTTCTTGTCCGGGTTGAATCCTGGAGGGTAATAAATCCTTCCCTTCACCAAAAATCCCTTTATCCTCAGGTCCCAGTCCTCCACCTTTCCCCATTTTACCGTGGAAAAATCCCTCTGAGCGGGAAAAAGGGTAAATACGACTTTGCCCTTCTTCAAAACCACCAGGCGATGGGGAAAGTTCACACCAGTAATCAGGGCTGTAACAGTGCCGTCCTTCCCTACCACCAGGGACCTCGTCACCTCCCCTCCTGTTTTTACTTCCCTTATTTCCCCATCCTTTATCCTGTAAAGACGGACGAAGGTTCTGTCCTCTGCGGTAAAGAAAATACCATTGCCCCTCCATACGGCGTTTAAAACTGAAGGGGAAAAATCCTTAGTAAGGCATCTGGCCTTCCCCTCCTCAAGGGAATAGACGATAAGTTCACCGTTGTAATCGTTGGGAATTTCGCCCTTGGGAAGCCTTGAACAGAGGCCTCCAAAGGATGAAGGACCGGCCAGAAGGAGGAGAGCCTTCCCATCAGGGGACCAGGTGGCGAAATTCACCCATGGGTCCCTGAAGGTCTCTTTTATTTTAAGAGTCTGTAGGTCCAGGATAGGAAATTTGGTTATCAGGTACGGGCGACGATTACGGTCAAAATAAGTGTGGGAAAGCAGTAGATATTTCCCATCAGGGCTTATCTCCATCGGTTGGCCTTCAACAGTTTTGAGGTTTTCGTCCATTTTTGATGGGAACCACACCCGGTGGATTTCGTATTTCCCTCCCCATCCTTTCTGTCTATAGGCAGGGTCCTTTATTCTGTTAAGCCCCCATTTGTTGTATTCCTTTCTTTTTTGGTAAACGAAGTAAAGGAGGAAACTCCCATCCCCTGACCACAGGTATCCTGAGAGATTCTTAGCCTCGGCTATTTTTTCCGCTTCCCCCTCCATGTGATAAAGCCATAGGGAATTTTTCCTGATGAAGGAAATGTCGTGGGTTCCAGGCCTCCATTCAACATTCTCTATTTCAAAACCCTTAAAGGAACGGATCAATTTACCCCCGGGAAGGGAATAAATGTCGTACCACCTTTCCCTTTTTCCATCCCTTCTCCAGCGACTCATCCGGACAAGAAGTAAACTCCCGTCATCCGAAGGAACAGCCCTGTTTACGGAAACCGTATTCACTATCTCGTGAAGGGAGAGGGGGTGAATGGGGGCCAGGCTGGGCACAAAATCCCCTTTGACTTTAAGTTCCACTGTTTTCTTTTCTGGAAGGTATAATTTTATGAGCAAGAAATGTTTTCCCTTTTCAAGGAGAGGTTCTGCCTTCACCTCCTTTCCCTCACCCAATTTTTCCCCGTCCAGAAAAACCTGAACCTTTTCGTTGCCTATGACGAAGATTTGCCTTTTGCCCCATTCGGTTTCGGGATAAAGAACGAAGTAATGGAAACCAGGGGATAGGGAAGCGGGAAGGGAAAGTTTATGCCATTTCAGGGAAACCCCTGGCCTGAGTTTCACCACCTCGCCCGTTTTTACCGAGAAAGGGGGAATTTTCATGGACATTTTCCCGGCAGAAGAAACAGGCCCCAGATGAATAAATTCGGCGGAGAAAAGAGAGAGATTCAGAATCAGGAAAACTATTATTGCTCTTCTTTTCATTTTTGACCTCCAGAAAAATTTTAATATAATTTAGGTCGGGAGGAAAAGATGAAAACCAAAGGAGGCTCAACCCTTTTTAACCTCATTCTTGTATTGCTCATAGGCTATGGAATTTATGTGGCCTATGTTTATGTGAAGATAGAACTAGACAAAAAACTCCTTGTTTCTGCGATAACAGATACCCTTGCAGGAAGGGGAGATTTGCCGACTTATGAATTACGGAAAAGATTGCTGAATCTACTGGACCGAAAAAATGTGGATGTGGACGAGGAATCTGTTTATGTGAATAAAACCAGGGATAACATCCACCTTGAATTTACCTATTATGTGGACCGCAACATGCTTTTATGGCACCTTGAGAAAGAAATTTTCCTGAGCCTTGACCTACCAGCAGTAGCAGGTTTATGAAGGAGTTTTCAATATCCTCCTTTGTTTTACCTGTGGACAAGTCCTTTCAGGAAAGCACACGGAAACTCCTGTCCAGGGTGGCAGAGATATTCAACGCCAGTGCTTATTCTTTAATAATCGCCCTTAAAGAAACAGAGCCATCATTAGTTTTACATCAGGGGCTTTCTGAAGAATACATTAATTTCATCACCGAACATATGCAGGAACTTCCTGGTAAAACTTCATACGAAAAAGGTGAAATAAGGACATTCATGGATATCAAAAAGGGAACCCATCCGGTATTTCAGGCCCTGAGAAGAGAAGGAATGCGTTCCTATGTCACCCTACCGATAAGATGGGAAGGGAGAACCTACGGAGTATTTACCCTTTATTTCAAGAAAAAACAAAAGTTCAGGGAAAAGACAATAAAAAATCTGGAATTCATAGCCTTCGCTGTTTCATTATCCTTAAGAAATTATGTTCTCTCATCAAGTTTACTGGAAAGCCAGCAAACCCTGGAAACTATTTTCCAGAGATCGCCGGCAGGAATTTTCATAGTTCAGGACCACAGGTACCGAATAGTAAATCCTGCCTTCGAGACAATTACCGGGTACACACAGGAGGAAGCCTCTCAGATGTTTTTCTGGGACCTGGTTCATCCTGATTTCAAGGATAAGGTCAAGGAGAGGGGATTAAGAAGGGAAAGAGGGGAAAACGTCCTGCCTGACCTATATGAATTAAAAATTATAAGGAAGAACGGAGAGGAGGGATGGATTTTATTAAGGGCCACCCCCATTAAATACCAGGGCAGAGTTGCTAATCTGGGAATCGCCTTTGATATTACAGAAGAAAAGAAACTCATGGAAAAACTTCACTACCTCCAGGAGAATTTAAGAACTATTTACGAAAATTCAGTGATGGGGATATATCTTATGGATGCAGAATCCCTGGTATATGAAATGGTTAATCCCATGGGGAAACGAATTCTAAGAATGGACATAGAAGGTAAAAGCGCCATGGAAATTTTCCCCCCGGAGGAAGTGTTCAAAATCCAGGAAATCGTCAACTACGTCAAAAAGACAAAGAAAAGTTTAACCACCGTGGAAAAATACCATACAGGAATGGGAGAGAGGCAAATTTTCGTAAGCAGAGCCCCGGTTATTGGAAAGGATGGGAAGGTAGAAAAGATAGTGGGAATTTTCCGGGACATAACCGAGGAGAGCAGGGCCATAAAAGATTGGGAAAAAAGGGCTGACCTTTCCATGATGGAAAAACTTATAGAAGTAGTATCCCGGGAACTCAACAATATTTTAAGCATAATACTGGCCACATCTGAAATTGGCATGGAAGCCGGTATAGATGAAGCCAACTGGAAAAGAGTACGGGACAAAACCAAGGAGGCCCAGGAATTCATACTCCAATTGATGGAAATGGGAAAAGGAGGGAGTACGGGAAAAACGACAGTTGAATTGAACGAATTTGTGAAATCCATGTTGCATCTTCTTCAAAAAATTGTCATCGGGACTATAATTCTGAAATTCAACCCATACAGCGAACCTCTTTATGCGGTCATCAATCCCTCAGGTTTAAAGTCAGCGATAACTCATCTTGTAGTAAACGCAAAGGAAGCCATAGAAAAGGAAGGAACCATAGAAATAAATCTTGGAAAGGAAGGGAATCTGGCCTTTATTGAAGTCAAGGATACGGGAAAAGGAATGACCGAAGATGAAATGAAAAGGGCCTTTGACCCCTTTTTTTCAACTAAATCCCTGGAGGAAGGCGCAGGCATCGGACTTACCTTTGTAAAGAAATTCTCCGAAAAAAACGGAGGAAAAGTGCACATAAAAAGCATGGCGGGAATTGGAACTTCTGTAAAGATGTATCTACCCATTTCATCAATTCCTCTGGAAAAAGACAATATTGAAGAAGATGCTCCGGCCCTCCCAGAGGTACTCCTGGTGGAAGATGACCCGGATGTAAGGAAGGTGGAAAAGGAATTACTTACCGTATTAGGGTATAGAGTAACCGAAGTTTCATCAGGAGAGGAAGCACTCAAAATCGTAAAGGGCCAGCGGCCTCCCATCGTAATAACTGACCTATCCATGCCCGGTATGGATGGAGCGGAACTGGGAAGGGAAGTAAAAAAAATTGCGCCAGATACAAAGGTTCTTCTAATAAGCGGTTTCGTTTCCGAGGAGGAAATGGAAAAATTTAAGAAAATGGGAATAGACGCGGTGCTTCACAAGCCTTTTGGCCTGGAGGAACTGCGAAAAATCCTGGATAACCTGTCTTGAAAATTTTCCTTCCTCCTGTTATCCTATAACCTCTTTATCCAGGGAGGTAAAAAATGGCGGAATTAAAGGAAATAGGAGAGGAAACCATTAAGTTGCTGGTCCCCAGGGATTTGGTGGTGGTGGCCGGCCATCCCAGAAGCGGGACTTCCCTGACCTGCCAACTTCTGGAAAGCGCCGGGGTAAAATTCCCCTCGGACATAGGACCTGACCGCTACAATAAAAAGGGATATTACGAACTCAGTTTCGCCAAGGAACTGGAGAAAAAACTGATAGAGGAAGCCATGACAGAGGAAAACACCAGGGCCCTTAATCGGGTAATACAAACCCTCAACGAAGCAGGCACTCCCAGCGGCTTAAAAATAGTGATAGTTCCTGCCATTTTCTTCTATCGTCACATAACCAAGGGGGATATGAGGGCGGTTTTTGTATTCCGCCATCCTGCAGACAGCAAGGCCAGCATGCTCAGAAGGGGAATTTCTCAGTTTCGCTTATCCTGGTTTGAAAATAACAACGCCATAATAGCTGCCCACGAGAACATAAAAAGAAGCATCGTAATAAGTTACGAAACCCTTATAGAAGGAAAACCCTGTATTAAGAGGGCTTTTAAGAAGATCGGCTTTGATGTGGACTTAGGGGTTATAAGAAAAACCTTCAGAACCCAGAAGGGAAGCGGAATGGTGGTAACAGATGACGAAATGAAGGTTTACAGGAAACTGAAGGACCTTGAGAAAAAATCCTGTAAGTGAGGATATACACCTTAGGCCATAGCAACCACAGCCTGGAATTTTTCCTCTCCCTTTTAAGGGAATTTAAAATTCAACTTCTGGTGGACGTTCGCTCCCATCCCTACAGCCGGTTCGTTCCCCATTTCAATCGGGAACCCCTTAAGGGGGCATTGGAGCGTGATGGAATTGAATACCTCTGGATGGGGGATAAACTTGGCGGTCGTTTCACCCTGGGTAGAAAAAAGGAATTTGTGAGCAAAGACGGAAAAATAGACTGGGAAAGGGTAAGGAAAGCGGATTTTTTCAGGGATGGAATAGAAAAACTACTGGAACTGGCAGCCCTTAAAACCACCGTAATAATGTGCGCTGAGGAAAACCCCTACCGCTGTCACAGGGGCTTCCTAATTACCCCTGCTCTTCTGGAAAGAGGAGTGGAGATATACCACATACGCAAAAACTTAAGGGCACATCCCCACTCTTCCCTTTTAAGATAATCAGAACCTCAGGAAAAAGCCTGCACCGAGGTAAAATCCGGAGAAGTTCAGCACAGCCTTTCGCACATTCCTTATGTCAGGTGCTGGAGGTGGTTCTGTTTCTGAAATCATAGTAAAGGGTAACCATCCCACTGGCGTGTTAACTTCAAAATAATAAAGGGTTCCATCGTATGAGTCATGGGGAGTTGTGAAATGCCCTTCAATATCCGAAAATTTAATAAATTGATACTTTCCCGCAAGGAATATACCGGCATTGGGAGAAAACCTTATGTTCAATCTGGCACCACCGCCAAAACCAAGGGATGACTTCTTCATGTTTTCCATGGAAATATACCAGTAACTTCCTGAGGATGATGAACTAAAGGTGTATTTCATGCTGAAGTTCCCAAAATAATACCCAACATTCCCGAAAACTTCCAGGCTTATTAACTGGGCCGGCACCGAAAAGTGAAAACCCAGATAGGGTCCATATACGCTGGCTTTGAGGTCCTGACTAATCTGGAAGTAATTACCACCTGGATCGGAAACTTTTGTAGATTCAGAAACATGCCCATTATTGAAGGAAAAACCCAAACCTATGCCTATGTTTTCGGTGGGGTAATACCCCATTTCCACCTCTCCCCCAAGGAGATGCTTAAGGCCTTCGAGCTTCCCCTCTTTACTAGAACCTGGTGCCGAAGATATGTAATCCATAAATGCCTGGAAGTATTTACCAGTAGCATTGAAATCATCAGGGCTCACCAGAGCGTAGTTGAAGTTGAAACTCAGGCCGAACTGAGCCGTCCTGGGGGAAGGAACCGCCGTCTGCATAACAGGCTTTGGTTTAGGCTTGGGTGCAGGAGGTGAAACGGGCTTGGGAGCGGGCTTTACCACCTTCTCGACCTCAACCCTCACCAGTTTCGACCACACATAGCCTATCGCACCATCTGACCTCCTTATTTTCAGCCATGTTCCCATGTCTTCAATAAGCTCCGCCTTCTCCCCAGCATGAAGAACAAAGAGTATTTCCCCCTGGGTAGAAGGCATGGACCTTACATTGGCATCCTGAATGGCAACCACATTTTTCCTGGTAACCACTTCTTGAGAAAAAACTACCCCCAAAAACAGACTAAAAGACAGAATAACCAACAAAGCTTTTCGCATAACGCCTCCTTTTCTTATTTTTATCTGACTAAATTATATGTAAGAACAGTAAGGATTTCTAATCTCACCCTTTCTTTTTAAAATACTCGTGCTCCTTCTTAAGTTCGGATATTAATTCCCCCACTTTCCACTGGAGGGATGTAGGGGTGGTAATGGCCATAATGATGTCCTGACCGGGAAAGTTCTTTTTCAGAAGTTCGGTTATCCTGTTTAACTCCTCCTTTGAAAAACCGTGGAATATCACCACTTTTTCTGACACGAAAACCTCCTTTATAGATAATAAATTGCCATGGCATAAAGAACCGATGAAAGGGCCAGGGCTCCGGGAACTGCATCCCAGAAAAACTGAATTTTACCCTCCTCTTTGCTGAAATAATGAAGTAGCCCAAAACCCATGAGAGCCAGAACCAGGCTCCCCAAGGAAAACCACTGAAAACCCGCAGGAATCAATCCTCTGCCGTTAAGAACTACAGGAAGCATGAAAAGGCCCAGGCCTGCCCCACCGTGAACTAAGGCCACGGCAAAACTCCCCCAGTCCTTGGAATAGGTATGAGCCACGAGGATAAAAAGCCATCCGGAAATGGCAAAAAGAACGAAGACAAGCCTTTTTTCCGGGAAAAACTTCCATACTAAGGAAAGTATAAGTCCCATTGGATAAAAAAAGGCGAAGAGAACCATCCACTTCCTTAGGAGAACCTCCCTGCCCCACACCAGCAGGAACCCGGAAAATGCGGAACTCACAAGAAATCCCATCCCCATAAAAATCCCGGCAACTCCTCCGAGTTTAACTCCCCCCATCAGGGCAGAAAAAAGGCCTGCCAGCGCAGAAATCCCTGCCAGTATTTTATCCCTGTAATCCACCACCTATATTCTGAAGAAAAAATTTCCCTTTTTCAAACCTCAGTGCTTCTTGAAATAATAATGGGGATAAACCTTTCTTGGATTCTTCTTTATCTCTTCCATTAGGTATTCTATGGCTTTATCCAGTTGCGGGTCTTTCCCCTGAAGAACAGCCTCTGGAGGGTTATCCACATATATGTCGGGAATGGCTCCCCTTCCCTCCAGCATTTTACCGTTCAACTGCCAGAGGCCCCAACTGGTTCTCCTAACATAACCTCCGTCTATCATAGGATAGGCGGTAACGGCTATCACAAAACCAAGGGTTGGAACACCTATGAGGGTGCCCAGTCTCCTGGCCTTGAAGGCTGCAGGAAATACCTCGGCGTCGGAATAGGAAAACTGGTTTATGAGAACTGCCACATGACCGTAAAACCCTCCCATGGGCCTTTCCACTGCCAGTTGATTCCTTCCCTTCACCGTCTGGTAAGGTCTCCGCTCAAGGACGTCTATAAGATAAGGGTCTATTCCTCCACCGCCGTTAAACCTCACATCTATAATTATAGCCTGTTTATACCTGTAGGCGTTTATCCACCGCAGGAACTGGCTCATGCCGAAATGCATCATGTCGTGGAGGTGGATGTACCCTATCTTCCCATGACTCTTTTCCTCCACATAACGGCGATTCTTCACCACCCAATCGTGGTAAATAAGCATGGCTTCGGAGGGAATAGCGTTGATGGTAACCTTCCTGGCCTTTGCCATGGTCCCATCCGGAGAAACCAGTAATTCCACCTCCTTTCCTGCCAGACCAACCAGGTAGGAGTATATGTTTCTGGGTGGGGAAACCTTTTCTCCATCTATTTTGAGGATGTAATCCCCTACCCTGAGTTTCCCATAGGAGGGATTGTGGAAGGCCTTAATATCGGGATCGTGGGCGTAAAGATGAGAGACCCTGTATAATCCCTTCTTCTGATCCAGGTAGAATCTTACTCCGAGATATCCCACATTGTATTTGGGAAGTTTAACCCCGTAATCCCCTCCTCTGGCTCCCTGGTGGGAAGCGTTGAGTTCCCCCACCATTTCCTCAAGGAGAAGGTTCAACTCCTGACGTGTCCTCACATAGGGAAGAAGGCTCTCGTAGTGTTTTCTGACCCTGTTCCAGTCAACACCATGCAGGTTCTTGTCGTAGAAATAATCCTTCACCATTCTCCAGGCTTCCTCAAAAATCTGCCTCCACTCGGCCTGACGGTTCAATTCCATTCTCATATCCTCAAGGGAAACGAATTCCGGCCTGGCTACCTTTCCCAGATTTGCTATCCCTATTTTCTTGCCCATTCGGTAAGCGAAGAATTTACCGTCAGGAGATATGTCAAAACCATCTATTCCCTTTATCAGGGTAAGGGTTTTCCTGCTTTTCACATCGTAGGCCTTGAGGGTCTTGTTCTTATAATCGTAAAAGACATAATAATTACCCACCGCAGAGAGGGCATAATAATTCCCGGGCTTTACAGGAACCTGTTTTATCCTTTCGCCAAGGCCATGGAAATCTATGGTTACGGTCGTCTTCTCCTGTTTGCTGGACTTACCCTTGTTTT
>JALVRF010000131.1 GCA_027025175.1 Candidatus Aminicenantota bacterium
CTCAGCGTCCAGCACCACTTTAACCGTGTTGGGGTCAGAGCCATCTTCGGCGTTGGTGTAAAGGCTCACTAATTCCTCCCCCCGGGCCAATTCCCCTGCCACCGAGTCCAGGGCTTCCGGGCTTATGGTGGGCTCGTCTCCCTGAATGTTTATGTAGGCATCGGCCTTTATTCTTCTGGCCACTTCCCCTACCCTTTCGGTGCCGCTGCGGTGATGGGGAGAGGTTATGAGGGCTTCGCCTCCGGCCCCTTCCACCACCTTTTTTATTTTTTCAGAATCCGTGGCCACCAATACCCTGGAGAGGCTTCTGGCCCTGAGCGCAGCCTGCAGGGTCCATAAAATGAGAGGCTTTCCACATATTTCCCTTAAAGGCTTTGCGGGAAGGCGTTGAGAGCCTTCCCGGGCAGGGATAATACCCACTATTTCCATTCGTTTTTCAGTTCCTTTTCCACATCTGACCTGGGAAGGACCTTGGCGGCCCCCCTGAAAAGGGCGCCTTCCTTTATGGAAAGCACAGGGGTTATTATGTCTGCCTCCAGTCGGGCGCTGGCCTCAAGGTTTACCCTTTCCCTGGCCATTACCTTTCCCTTAACCTTTCCACTTATTATCAATTCTCTTCCCACAACTTTTCCCTCAATGATTCCCTTTTCACCTATTATTATGTCCGAGGAGCAGAGGACATCCCCTTTTATTTTCCCGTCAATCCTGATGGGATTCCTGGTCCTGACATTGCCCTCAATTTCCATGGCCTCGTCTATATAGGCTTTAAAGGGCGTCTCAGCCATTTTTGCCTCCCCTGAGGGTCAGGAGAATTCTTTCCAGTTCCTCCTTATCCCTGAAATAAATTTTCAGCACCTTTCTGCCGATAATTACCCTGGTGCCCAGAGCCCGGGAGATTTCCTCTTCTATGTGGGAGAGTTTACGCTCCCCTCTGGCTTTCTCTCGCCTTACCATTTCCTCCACATCCCTCACCGTCATGTTTCTCTTCCTTATTCTCTCAAAAAGTTCCATTTGCTTTCCGGGGTCCTGGACCGAGAGGAGAGCCCTGGCCTGGCCCATACTTATTTCTCCCCGATGAAGGGCTTCCTTTATTTTCCCGGGGAGTTTTAGGAGTCTGAGGAGGTTGGTTACCGAACTGCGGTCCATTCCGGTTATTCTCGCCAGTTCCTCATGGGAGAGGTGAAAACCCTGGCGAAGTTTTTCCAGATCTTCAGCAATTTCCAGAGGGGAAAGGTCCTCCCTGAGGGTGTTTTCCACAAGGGCTAAGGCAGCGGCTTCCCTGTCGGAGACCTCTTTTACTATGGCAGGAATTCTTTTGAGTCCAGCCTTGACGGCTGCCCTCCACCTTCTCTCCCCGGCCACCAGGAAGTATTCCCCGTCCTTCCTTCTCACAATCACCGGTTGAAGCATCCCGTTTTCCTTTATGGACTGAGCCAGCGGTTCCAGGTTCTTAAACTCCCTTCTGGGTTGAAAGGGGTTTGGTTTAATCAACGAGACGTCAAGATAGACCAGTTCCCCTTCTGGTTGATTTAAAAGGTCTGCAAGACCCTTTCCCAATCCTCTTTTCATCTTCTTAAAATCTCCTTGGCTAAATTAAGGTAAGCCTGGGCTCCCTTTGATTTTATATCATAAAGTACTATGGGTTTTCCATAACTTGGGGCCTCGCTCAGGCGTATATTCCTGGGGATTACCGTGGTGAAAACCTTCCCGGGGAAGTATCTTCTTGCTTCGCTTTCAACCTGTCGGGCCAGTACAGTTCTTTCGTCGTGCATGGTTATCAGTATCCCCTCAATTTCAAGTTCAGGATTGAAACGGTTCTGAATCTTCCTTATAAAGGAAAGAATTTCGGAAAGGCCTTCCATGGCCAGGTATTCGCTCTGAAGGGGTATTATCACCGAATGGGCGGCCACCAAGGCGTTGAGGGTCAAATAACCCATGGAGGGAGGACAGTCAAGGATTATGAAGTGGAATTCGCTGGATATTTCCTTTATTTTTTCCTTGAGGAGTTTTTCCCCACCTTCCCGCTCCATCAGGCTGAACTCCGCTGTGAGCATGGACGGGTTGGAGGGGACTATTTTAAGGTAGCGGATTTCGGTGTTTTTTATGGCCTTTTCCCAGGGAATCCCTTCCAGAAGGACATGGGCCACCGAATAGGACTGCTTCCTCTTGTCAAGGCCCGAGGCAGTGGTGGCGTTTCCCTGTGGGTCCAGGTCAATGAGAAGGACCTTCCTTTCCGCCAGGGCTAAAGATGCCCCCAAGTTTACGGCGGTGGTGGTTTTGCCCACTCCTCCCTTCTGATTGGCTATGGCTAAGATTTTTCCCATTTGCGAATTATAACCAGAAAAATTTTATCCCTTCCAGAAATTTTCCTTACCTCAGTATTATACTTCTTAACCTTTCCGTGGCTAAGAAGTCTTTTGACCTCGCTTTCCCCGGTAACAAAACAATATCCCTTTTTTATATACTGACAATCTTCCCTGATAAAAGATTCCTTTCTTTTTATCCCCATAGCGGTTAAATAATCAAAGGAAGAGTGACAGTAAATCTTATGGAAGAGAAAAAAATCCCCTTCAACCACTTCCACGTTCTCAAGGCTGAATCTCTCCACGGCCCTTCTCAAAAAATCGGCCTTCTTCTTCCTGGGTTCCACAAGCACAATCCTTTTTTCCGGGGCCATAAGTTTTATGGCAAGGCCGGGAAATCCCCCCCCGCTTCCCACATCAACAAGAGAAGAAAAGGGCTCCAGGGCCCTGAGAATCTCAGAGGAAATTTCCCAGAGGTAGAAAAAAGTCCTGTCAAAACTCCTGCGGGAGATTAAATTCACCCGGAGGTTTTCCTGTCTCAGGAATTCCCTGAACTCTTCCTTTTTTTCCATTCTCTGATTTTTCCTATAAGAAGGGCTAATGCCGCAGGGGTCATTCCCGGAATCCTTCGGGCTTCGGCTATGGTGCGGGGCCGGTAACGGGAAAGTTTTTCCTTGATCTCTGTGGAGAGGCCCTCAATCCTGGAGAAGTCCATCTCCTGAGGAATTTCCAGACTCTCCTCCTTCTTTATCCTTTCCGCCACCCTCACTTCCTTTTCTAAGTACCCGCTGTATCTCATCTCAGCATCCAGGAACCTTTCCTCGTCCTGTTTTTCCGGCCTCAATTCCGGGGGTAAAAGGGAGAGGGCTTTTTTCAGGGAAATCTTTCCAGAGGCGTAGGCCCGGGCAATGGGCACCCCCTTGTATTTTTCCTGAAAGAAATACGCCCTTGCCTTTTCCCTCCGTTCCTTTCTTTTGAGAAATTCCCTGTATTCCTCCTCTCCCACTAAACCCAATTGGTGGGCCAGGGGGGTGAGCCTTATGTCAGCATTATCGGCCCTGAGGTAAAGCCTTCTCTCTGCCCTGGAAGTAAATAGCCTGTAGGGTTCATCCACCCCCTGGGTAACCAGGTCATCCACCATGACTCCAATGTAGGAGAGCTCCCTGGGGAGCACAAAGGGAGGTTTACCCTTGAGTTTGAGGGCTGCATTTATGCCGGCCAGAAGGCCCTGGCCTGCTGCCTCTTCGTATCCGGAGGTTCCGTTTATTTGCCCTGCCAGAAAGAGGTTTTCTACCATCCTGGCCTCCAGGCTGTGGCGGAGCTGGGTGGGGTTTACGAAATCGTATTCTATGGCGTATCCGGGCCTCATCATCACCGCATTTTCCAGCCCTGGAATGGCCCGGAGAAATTTTTCCTGGACCTCGTAGGGAAGGGAAGAGGAAAGACCGTTGGCGTAAACCTCCCTGGTTTCAAGTCCCTCGGGCTCCAAGAAAATATGATGTCTGGAATGGTGGGGAAACTTCACTATTTTATCCTCAATGGAGGGGCAATACCTCGGACCAATACCCACTATCCTTCCGCTGTAAAGGGCGGACCTGTGGAGATTTTCCCTGATTATTCTGTGAACTTCCTCGTTGGTATAACCCAGATAGCATACAATCCTGTTTTTGACTTCCCCTGTCCAGAAACTCAGGGGAACGGGCTCAGGGTCCCCTTCCTGGGGCTGAAATTTTGAATAATCAATGGTATCCGCATGGAGCCTCATGGGGGTTCCGGTCTTGAGCCTCCCGGATTTAAAGCCCAGTTCTTTAAGATTTTCCGCAAGTTCTATGGAGGCGGGCTCATTGGCCCTTCCCGAGGGATAGTTTCTTTCTCCTATGTGAATCAGACCGTTGAGGAAGGTTCCCGGGGTAAGAATTACAGCCCCTGCCCTTATTTTTATCCCCTCTAAGGTTTCCACCCCGCAGGCCCTTCCCTCCTTTACCAGGATCCGGGTTACTATACCCTGATAAAGCACCAGGCCGGGAACCTCCTCCAGAAAATGCTTCATACCCAAGCGATAACAGGACTTATCCTCCTGGGCCCTGGGGGCTTGAATGGCCGGTCCCTTCTTCCTGTTAAGGAGACGATAATGAATCCCGCACCTGTCCCCTACCTTAGCCATGGCTCCTCCCATGGCGTCAATCTCCCTTACCAGTTGTCCCTTGGCCGTTCCTCCAATGGAGGGATTACAGGACATCTGCCCCACAGTCTCCAGATGGATGGTAACCAGGAGGGTTTGAAGTCCCATCTTCGCTGAAGCAAAGGCCGCTTCTATTCCAGCATGGCCTGCCCCTACCACTATTACATCGGTATCCATCATTTTCCTATGCAGAACCTTGAGAATATGTTATTTAGAACTTCCCGGGGGGTTATTTTGCCGAGGATTTCCTCTAAGGCAAGAATTGCTTCCCTGAGTTCCTGGGCCACTATCTCCGGGGCCTCGCTCTCAAGGGCCCTGAGTAGGTGCTCCTCAGCCTTTTTAAGGGCTATCCTTTGCCTGGAGTTTATGTAAAGGCTCAGGGCAGGTTGTTTAAGTATGAATTTTTTCTTAAGGGCATCCTTCAGGCTGTCAAGCCCCTGCCTTTTTTTTGCGGAAATTAAAAGGGGAGCCTCTCCTGTGAGCGATTTAACCTCCTCAGGATCCAGTTCAAGGGGAAGGTCTATTTTGTTTATAACCACCACTTTATTACGCGCATTCAGTAAATTTATCAACTTGTGGTCTGCGGGCTCCAAGGGCCTTGCTCCGTCCAGTATGAGGATGGCGCCGTCAGCCTCCCTGAGAAGGAGTTCCGCCCTCCTCATCCCTTCCCTTTCTATTTCGTCCCCTGGCTCCGGGTTCATACCTGCAGTATCTATCAGGATGAAGGCTACGCCGTCTATAATTATCCTTTCCCTGAGGAAGTCCCGGGTGGTTCCGGGCACTTCGGTAACTATGGCCCTTTCTTCTTCCAAAATGGCATTAAACAGTGAACTCTTTCCGGAATTAGGCTTTCCCACGAGAACCAGAGTTACCCCTTCCAGCAGCTGTTTTCCCGTTTCGAAAAGGGAGAGAAGTTCCCTGACTGAAGAAAGGGAGCCCTCCAGGGTTTTTCTGAGTTCATCCTTATTTACCTCTATTCCTTCGTCGGGAAACTCTATCTCCGTCTCTAAGAGAACGGCAGAGGAAAGCAGTCCTTCCCGGAGTTCTTCCACCCTTTTTGAGAGGCCTCCCTGAAGTTGAGAGAATGAAAGTTTTACCCCTTCAAAGGACTGGGCTTCCACCAGTTCCTCCACCGCCTCTGCCCTCACTAAATCCATTTTCCCGTTGAGAAATGCCCTGTAGGTGAACTCCCCTGGCCTGGCAAGCCTGGCCCCCTTTGCGGTGGCCAGTTCGACTATTTTCCAGACGATTATGGGATTGCCGTGGGGGGTAAATTCCACCATATCCTCTCCAGTATAAGAATGGGGGGCCCTGTAAAATATGGCTATACCCTCATCAAAAAAGGTGCCCTGGGTAAAATCGTAAAATTTTCCGTAAACCGCCCTTCGGGGAACTACCTTTCCTGATGGCCTGAAGATTGCCTCTGCAATGGGGAAGGCCTCTGGCCCAGTAAGCCTTACCATGGAAATGGCACCCCTTCCCTGAGGGGTGGCCGGGGCCACTATGGTATCCTCATACATCCTTTAGTTTGAATATTTTTATCCTTTTTATGGGACCCTCTCCTTCGCTCTGGGAGGCAACTCCGTCCATGGAGTTTACTACCATGTGTATTATCCTCCTTTCGTTGGGCTCCATGGGAAAGAGAATCTCCTCCTCCCCGGTTTCCCTGACCCTTTCCGCTACCCTTCTGGCCAGGCGGCGAAGATAATACTCCCTCTGCCTTCTGAACCCATTGGTGTCCGTTATTATTTTCTTTCCGATGGAGGGAAATATTTTGTTCAGGAGGTACTGAAGGGCGTTTAGAAGTTCCCCGTGGTTTTCGGTGAATATGTAATAATCATCCCCCATATACTCCACTACAAGCATATTTCCCCGGGAATCCCTGCATAAGAACTCCCCATTAAGGGCGAGTTTTTCTTTGAGAAAGTTCAGGAAAGCCTTCAGGTCCTCCTCCTTGGTCTCATCCCTTGCCCAGGCCAGTATTACAATTTTTCTCTGCTTCCCGAACAGGGAGGATTTTTCCTTCACGATTCTGTATGCAAGTTTCTCCCTGGGGAGCCCGAAATAATCCTCCGCCTCCTGAAGGGCGGCCTCCATATTAATGCCTTCAAATTCCTTTTTTTCATGTTTCATGTGAAACCTCTAAAGAACGCAGGTATTTATTTATGAAGTATTGCTGGCCTATGGAAAGCAGATTGTATGTTAGCCAGTAGAGCACAAGGCCTGAAGGGAAGGACGCGAAAAGGAAGGTGAAAAACCCGGCCATTAAAAAGGCGGTGATTTTTTGCTGGGAAGGATTTCCGGACGGGGTCATTATCTGCAGGGCGAACTGGGAGATTCCCATAAGTATGGGAAGTATATAATAAGGGTCCCTGGCGGAAAGGTCCTTTATCCACAGGAAGAAGGGCTGCTGCCAGAGTTCCACCGCTGCAGTAAGCAGGCTGAAGAATGCCCAGAGTATGGGAAGCTGCAGGAGCAGTGGTAGGCAGCCAGAGGCAGGGTTTACCCCCTCCTTTTTGTAAAGGGCCATGAGCTCCATGTTCATCTTCTTCTTTTGCTCGGCGTCCGCCCCCTTGTATTTTTGCTGAATTATTTTTATCTTGGGCTGAAGTTTTTGCATCTTGTACATACTCACATAGCTTTTGTGGGTTAGGGGATAAAGGAAAAGTTTTATCAAAAGGGTTATAAGTATTATCGCTATTCCGTAATTTGGGATAAGGTGCATGTAAATCCATTTCATTGCCACCAGTATGGGGACCCCTATAAACCAGAAAAGTCCCAGGTGCACTATTTTATCCGTTTTCTTTCCCAATTTTCTTAATATGAAATAGTCCTTGGGACCTATGTAAACCCTCTGGGGAGAGACCACGGATAAGAACGGCCTGGAGTTAACCTTTACCAGGCTGGCTTCCCGGGTGAAGAAGAGCACTGTGAAGTATCTGTTGTGATAGGCAATCCATTGGTCCGTGGAAAAGGTGGTAGGCTCCTCCTTTTTTACGGTCTTTACAGAGTCTTCTTTAAGAAAGCTTATTTCCCTTTTTTCCATGGCGCTCTTGGGATTGTCACTTATAGGGGCGAGCCCGGGTCCCCACACTACAAAGGGCAACTCCTTTCCCTGTCTTTTCACGGTTAGTTTTACATGAAGGGTATAGGGTTTTTTGTATGTGAATTCCTTGGTTACCAGGTTCTCATCATCTCTTTTCAGGATGAATTTTACGGTATTTCCATCCTTTTGCACCTGATATTCGGAGGAATTAGCCCAGAGGTCAAATTCCCGATCTCCGGTGAGTATGGAGAAGGGTTTTACTTCTCCCTCCGGGACCATTTCAAGGTAATTACCGTCCCTCTTGTATTTTTTGAGTTTCCACGAAATGAGTACCCCGCCCCTGGAGGAAAAACTGTAACTGACCAGGGAAGTCTCACCCCTTATTATTCTTCCCTTTTCAGGGGAAGTGGTGAGAGGAAGGGAGATCTCATTTACCGGGGGTTTTTGGGGCCTGGGTTGGGGCTGGGGTTCGGGCTTTGCCTTCTCCACCCTCTGGGGTGGCGTGGCGGGCCGGGAGGCCCGGTATTTTCTGGCAAAGAAAATTTGGTAGCCAATGATGATGAGGGTTGAAAGCACTATGGCAACAAGCAATCTTATTTCATCACTCTTCATTTTTCTCTCCTATGGTACAGGATCATGTCCCCCTGGATTCCATGGATGGCACCGGGAGACCCTCTTAAGGGAGAGCCATCCCCCTTTTATGACCCCGTATTTTTTTATTGCTTCAATGGAATAGTCTGAACAGGTGGGAGTAAAGCGGCATGTGGTGGGGAAAAGAGGGGAAATTAAGGTTCTGTAGAGTTTGATAAAGAAAATCAAAAAATTCCTCACCTATCCTCCAGGGATGAGAGGAAGGTTCTCTTCAAATCTTCGAACCTTGCCCTTTTAGCCTCTTTTTTCACGTAAAAAACCACATCATAGCCCCGGTCGCTTCTATATAACCTGAAAATTTCCCTTAGTCTCCTTCTGATTCTGTTCCTTTCCACTGCCTTGCCGTATTTTTTATTCACCACCACAGCCATTCGGTCGTAACCCAAATTATTCCTCCTGAGTAAAAGGGAGAAAAAAGGAGTTTCCCTCCTCTTTCCCCTCTTAAAAACCCAGATTATATCACGGGATTTCTTTAATCTCCGTTCCTTTCCCAGTCCCCTCTCAGGATGGGGCAAGGCGCCACCTTCCCTTTCTCCTCCTTCTTTTTAAGACGGCCCTTCCCGCTTTAGTCCTTGACCTTACCAGAAAACCGTGGGTGCGCCGTCTCCTTCTTCTGTTAGGCTGAAAAGTCCTCTTCATCTCGTTCCTCCAAGGGGGGAATGATAATAATTATATCAAGTCCAGTCAAGAGTCACTTCTTCCGAAAAGTTTACTGAAAATCCCTTGCCTTCTTTTTCGGCCGGAGAAATTTGCCGAGGGGTCAAGGGCCTCTATCCTTTTAATGGGCAGAAAATCCGATGGTTCCACCAGATAGGCTATGGCATATGCCTCAATGGCCCCACTTTTTACCCCCAGGGCCTCCAGACATTCACCGAGGTTGAACCAGTAATCCCTGCTTACAGGATACAGGGAGATGGCTGTTTTGAAAGATTTTACCGCTGCATCGTAACTCCCCATTTTTTTTAGGGCCAACCCCAGGAAACCATGGTAGGAATGCCTTTTAGACACGAGGGAGGCTGCATTTTGAAAATGTTCGGCTGCTTCCCGGTATTTTCCCTGATAATAATCTTTTTTCCCCAGTTTGAACTCGGTTTCCGCCCTTTCAAAGTCCTCGTCCATTTTTGGACGGGGTTTTTTCTGGGAGTAAAGGGGAATAAAAATATCGGTTATTTTTTTAAAGGAGGCTCCATGTTGAAGGAAGCCCTGCCATTTTTTCTTCCTTGCCTTCTCAACTATGCCTTTGAGTTTACCTATATAAGTCTCACAGAGTTCGTCAAAGGTCATATCTTCGCGAAAATCAATAATAGCCATGTAAAAAATTATATAAAACTTTACCTGAATCTAAAAGAGTAATACAATATGGTTTCATTTTCAGAACACCAGGAGGAAGAAAATGAAGATTAATCAGATGGAAATACTTGAGGAGGTGAAAAAGGCTTTTGGTTATCCTAATGTAAGGACTCCCTCTGTGGAGGAAATGAAGGAAGAGGCGATCAAGCATGGGATGATAACCGAGGATGGAAGTCTGGCCTTCTATACCTCTGTAAGAAATCGCAGCGCCAAACTCACATACATATATGCAGACGATCCCAGGCTTATGAATTCCATAGAATGGACCCCTGAAAGGAAAAAACTTCTTCAGCAGTTACCCCAGACCCTACGCCTTGTCCTGGATTACCTGAAGAAGGCTCCATTAATTCAACACCACAGAAACATGGGGCAGAATCCGGATTTTAACCCCCACATGCACCTTCTTTTCTCAGTGGGGCGAAGGGATACTATCAGGGTTCCCTACATGTGGACCCAGTCCCTGCCCGATTACAATCCTGAAGTTCCCGGGCCAGACCTTTACATGGTTTACATCCCTGAGTGGCAGGAGAAGGACAGGCAGATAATTGTTTTCCCTGAGGTCAATCTCACCTTCGTCCTGGGAACCGATTATTACGGAGAGATAAAGAAGGGATTTTTGAGAATGGCCATGTACAGGGCCAAGGTGGATAAGGGCTACCTGGGTCTTCATGCTGGAGCAAAACTGGTAAGGGTCAAGGCAAAGGACGGGAAGTTGAAAACCTACTCAATCCTTCTTTTCGGACTTTCGGGAACCGGCAAAACCACACATTCTGTCCATCCCTGGGGTCTGAAGAAGGAAGAAGGGGAAAGGGTGTGGATTGTTCAGGACGATTTCGTGGCCCTGAGGCCCGATGGCTCGGCCTATGGGACGGAAATAGGGTTTTTCATTAAAACCGATGGTCTGGAGCCGGAGAGCCAGCCCCTTATTTACTCCTCCGCCAGGAAACCCTCTGCCCTTCTGGAGAATGTTCTCGTGGACTGGAAGGGAAGGGTGTATTTCCAGGATTTGACCCTTACTGGAAATGGCCGGGGTATAATTCAATGGAAGGACCTGGGAGAGTGGAAATCGCAAACCATAAACATCCCTCCCCTTTCAGAAATTGATGGGCTTATTTTCCTTTTCATAACCAGAAGGAGCGATATCCTCCCCATGATTCAGAAACTTACCCCGGCCCAGGCAGCAGCCACCTTCATGCTGGGAGAGAGCATAGAAACCTCTGCCGGAGACCCTACCAGGGCCGGCCAATCTGTAAGGGTGGTGGGAACAAATCCCTTCATAGTGGGCCCGGAGGAGGAAGAGGGGAACCTTTTTTACGAACTTCTGCTCGGTCTTCCCCGGGACAAGGTCCAATCTTACCTCATGAATACCGGCACCATAGGGGAAAGGGGAAACGATAAAGGAACCAGGTCCTACAAGATAAAAATCAGGGACAACGCAGCAGTGATAAGGGGAATCCTCAAGGGGACGGTCCAGTGGCAGAAGGAGCCCCATTTCAATACCCTTGTTCCCA
>JALVRF010000132.1 GCA_027025175.1 Candidatus Aminicenantota bacterium
GGTTTTGGCGAAGTTTCCCCACAGGCGGCGGGTTAAGTTGCGAGGGGAAGGGTTTGTGTTAGCGTAGAGGGAAGAGGAAGGTTTTCCCCACCAAAGGATAGGTCTGCGATTTTTAAGGATTTTTAGCAAAAGATAAGGGATTTCTGTTCGTTTGAGAGAGGATTTTCGTCTGAGGGGAGTTTCAGGAGGGGAAGTTTTAGCCAGAGGGTGGGTTTTGGGGAATTTTTCGGGATGGATTTCGGGGAAATGGGAGGAAATTAATAAGAAAGGGTCTGTCCCTAAAAGATCGGAATATGGTTTCTAATCCAGAAATTCTATTCCTGCCAGGTCCTCCCGGAAGGTGAGAACCCTGCCGTCCTCCATCCTGGCGGTAATCCTTCCCCCTTCCCTGCTGATAACTTCCCCATATCCCAGAACAGGATGGCGAATCCTTCCAGAGGACGGCGGAACCACCTCCCAGGGTTCCTCCACCACCTGAACCAGTTCCGACGGTATGGACATTAAAAACCTGGAAGGAAGATATGTGGCAGTGCTTAACAGCAGAAGTTTTTTTGCCCTGGTCATTCCCACATAAAGAAGCCTTCGCTCTTCCTCTATTCCCTCGGTAGTGGTAACTTTGGAATGGGGAATAAAGCCCTCGTCCACGGTTATTATTATCACGGACTCGTATTCAAGTCCCTTGGCTGCGTGAAGGGTGGAAAGAATCACATCGGCCCTGGCCTTTTCGTCTAAGGAGGTTGTAAGGGAGGCCCTTTCCAGAAATTCATCAAGCCCCATACCTAAAGCCTGAATGGCCCTGGTCATCCTAATAAGTTCCTCCACATTTTCCAGCCGGGCACCGGTCTGGTCCGTCTCCTGAAGCACCCGCCTGTAATCGGTAGCCTCCACTATGTATTCCACGGCTTCCCCAAGCCCTGCTTTTAATTTTTCCCTGGTTTTTTCAAGGAGATTCAGAAAATCCTCTAAGCCCTGCCTTCTTCTCCCTTTAAGTTTTTGGGCCACTTTTTTTACAGCCAGTATACCGTCTTTAACCTTGGCCTTCTCCTCAAGTATCATTTCATCGGTGCTCTTCCCCACCCCCCGGGGTATGTGGTGGAGGGCCCTTATCAGGGAAACCTCGTCCTCTGGATTGTGAAGGACCCGGAGATAGGCGATTATGTCCTTTACCTCCTTCCTCTCAAAGAAGCCCACAGAACCCAGAATCTTGTAGGGAATCCCCCTCCGGGTAAGGGCCTCCTCAATCAGTCTGGACTGATAGTTGGCCCTGTAAAATACCGCCACAGGGAGAAGGTCTCTCCTTTCAAGAAGGGAAGAGATGAGTTCCACCACGAAGAGCGCCTCTTCCTCCCTAGAATAATTCCTCTTGAAAAATACGGGAAGGGCCCCCTGTTTTACGTTCTTGAGTTCCTTGGGATGCCTTTTTCTGTTGGCGGAAATCATCCGGGAAGCGGCTTTAACTATGGCAGGCAGGGAACGATAATTTATGTCAAGAATTATTACCTTGGTGTCAGGGAAATCCCTCTCAAACCGGAATATGTTTTCCAGGCTCGCCCCCCTCCAGGAATATATGGACTGGTCCTCGTCCCCCACCACGCATATATTGTCCTTTTGGGCTATCCTCCTCAGTATTTCATACTGGCCGGGATTGGTATCCTGAAATTCGTCCACCAGGATGTATCCGTAAAGGTTTCGGAAGTATTCCGCCACCTGCGGCTCCTCGTCCATGAGGAGCACTGTTTTTGCTATGAGGTCGTCAAAATCCGCCCCCTTTACCTCTTCAATCTTCTGCTGATATTCCCCGTAGAGGTCAATCTCCTCGGAATCAAATCCCATGTAAAAAAGTCTGTCAGGGTCCCAGGGATAGGCCAACTCCAGTTTCGCCCTGGATATTTTCTCCATAAAGGAAGATGCCTTGGTTTCCTTCCAGCCCCTCTCTTTCATCAATCTTTTTAAAATGGATATGCTGTCCTGTCTATCAAAGATGGTTTTAAGTTCCGAGAACTTCCTGAGCACCCTGGCGCCGAAGGAGTGGAAGGTCATGAGGTCCACGGGGACTTCCCTCCCCACCATCTTCTCAACCCTTTCCTTCATTTCCCCCGCTGCTTTGTTGGTGAAGGTAACCCCTAAGATCCTGTGGAAGGGAATGGGGCGCTTCAGGAGTATGTAGGCTATTTTGTGGACTATAACCCTGGTCTTTCCTGCCCCAGGGCCTGCAAGGACCAGAAGGGGCCTTCCGAAACTCAGGACCGCTTCCAGCTGGGCCTCATTCAGGGGTTTCAGGATTTGCTCTTCCTTTCCCACTCCTTCCTCTTTTTAAGCACCCATCCTTCCTTGTTCTCCTGCCTGGCCCTGGCAATGGCTAAGGAAAAACGGGGGACTTTTTTGGTTATGGTGGAACCGGCAGCGACGAAACTGTCGTCCTCAAGTTCCACAGGGGCTACCAGTTCAACCCCTGAACCCACGAAGACCCTCTTCCCTATGATGGTTCTGCTCTTGCGAAAGCCGTCGTAATTACAGGTTATGGCTCCTGCACCTATGTTGCTATCCTCCCCCACTTCAGCATCCCCTATGTATGTAAGGTGCTGGGCTTTCACCCCGGGACCTATGAGGCTTTTTTTGACCTCAACGAAGTTTCCTATTCTGGCCTCCTCACCTATGTCCGCATCCAGCCTTATCCTTGAGAAGGGGCCAATCTGTGCTCCCCTCCTTATTCTCATAATCCCTGGACCGGGATTTTCAAGGTACGAACTGGCCTTTATAACGGCCCCTTCCTCCACCACAATTTTCCCCTTCATAATCACAAAGGGCTCCACCACCGCCCCCTGCCTGAGTTCCACATCCTCCCAGAGCCATGTGGTAGCAGGGTCCATAACCATGGCCCCGGCGGAGATGACCTCTTCTATTTTCCTGAACCGCAGAAGGGAAAGGGCATCCACCAAAGAGGCCCTATCCTTTACCCTTATGGCTTCTAATTCTATCTTTCTCTGAACCCTGGAAGGCTCCTGCGCCTTTTCCAGATAACCCGCTGCGACCTCACCGTCAACCACGAAAAGAAAACTTCCCCCCTCCATGGCCTGAATAATTTCCTCGGCAAAAATACCCACGAAGGAAGGGAAAAGGAAAAAGAGCCCCTCTTCCTCTTTCAGGGCGCTCAGGGCCTCCTGGGGGGAAGAGAACTCCGCTGGCTCCGACGAAAGTTCCGGATAAGGGGAAAGAACCCGGGAGAAAACCTTGAGAACTTCCCTGTGGGGAAAGTAATAAAGGGGCCTGCCCAGGACCTCCTCTTCGAGAAGGGGATTCTCCTCCTTCAGAAGGACAGCCAGGGACATTTATCCCTCCTTAAAGGTTTTCAAGTTTTCCCGTATCCCAGAGGGGAAATAGGTCAGGCTCCTTCCGGGACAGGAAATAGAAACGGCGGTCCATGGAAACCGCCTTTTTAAGGGCTTCGGCTGCCTCATCGGTCCTGTCCAGCATGGTAAGAGCCAGGGCCCTGAGGTACCAAATCTTGGCATCCTCATCCTTTACGGAGTCCAGGACCTGGAGAGCCTCCTCGGGCTCCTTTTCGTTAATCAACCTTATGGCCTTCTCTAGGGGTTCTTCTTCAACCTTGGTCCTCCTGGCCGAAAGTATCTTCTCAATTATTTCCAGGTAGACCTCTGCTTTATTCTGAAACTCAAGGATTCCGCTGTTTTTTAGTTTATTAAAGGCCGCACGGGCATCCTTGAGTTTTCTTTTATTGAATAGGTCCAGGGCCCGATTCATAATTCCAAGGTAATGCTCATAGTTCCTTTCACTTTCCGTTTTCATGAAACCAACCTCCATAGAAAATCTCATATATTTTACTAATTTTAAGGGACAGTGGGAATATTTTGGGTTTAACGGAGATGTCCCTTCTTGAGTATTTCCTTAACCAGTGCTATATGGAGTTTATGCCCTGCTTTATAGGCTTCTATGCTTATTTTTGGTTTATGCTGAAGAAAGGAAAGGTCCCCTATGAGGTCCAGAACCTTGTGCCTCACAAATTCGTCCCTGAATCTCAACTTAATTCCATCGTAAAGCCCGGTATCGGTAAGTATTATTACACCATCCGGGCTTTTCTTCCTGGCAAGGCCCTGTCGCCGCAGGGCATCTATGGCTGAAAGGGGAACAAAGGTTCTGGCGCTGGACAGTTCCTCCACAAAGCTCTTCTCGGAATACTTAAACTCAAGGGTCTGCTTTCCTATAAGGGGATGGGGAAAATCAATGGTATAGAGAACCTCAAAATCGTCGGAAGGGACTGCCCTTATAAAGGCCTCCCCATCCTTTATCTCTAAAGGCTGGTCAATATACCAGTATTTATCCTCTCCTTCCAGTTTCTCCAGGGTTTTCCTCAAAACCTCCACGAACTCCCGGGAACTGCCATCCAGGAGGGGAATTTCTGAACCCTGCTCCAGGGTAATTCTAGCCCCCCTCAGGGAAAGGCCGTATATGGCAGCCAGGAGGTGCTCTATGGTATAGACGGAAAATCCATTATGGGCAAAAATGGTGGCCCAGCGGGTTTCCACCTTGTTTATATCCAGGGGGAAAATTTGCCCTTCCTTTTCAAAAACTATCCAGTCGTAATGGTCAAATACTTTTATCTTTGCGTACTCGCCTGTGTGAGCACCTTCGCCTTCAAATTCGGCAAAATTCACCATCTTATTCATCAATATTTTATTAAGCAATTTTCATGCCAGAGACAAAAGGCTTTTTATGGGAAGGTATGACCTTGGCCCGTGGGGTATTTTAACAACAATGATGTATAATTACAACATCATGGAAGAATTGAAGAAAATTCTTCAACGTCTGAGCAGGGGGGAAATTGATGTTCAGAAGGCCCATTCCCTTGTTCTTGATTATCTCAGGAAACTTCCCTTCCTGGAAATAGGAGAAGTGAAGATAGATACCCACAGGAGGATAAGGAGGGGTTTTCCGGAAATCATATACGGGGAGGGAAAGGACCCGGAAACCCTCAGGGATATAACCCTTGGACTTTTAGAAAGACGAGAACCTGTGATTATCACCCGGCTGAGCATGGAAAAATTTGAAAGGATGGGGCTCTCTGATCTCACTTATTTTCCCCAGGCTTCCTTGGCCTCATCTGTAAAACCTGCCCCCTCAAGGGGACTGATCTCGGTAATAACGGCAGGGGCCTCTGATAAAAAGGTAGCGGAAGAAGCGTCCATTATTCTGGAGATTCTTGGTATAAGGGTGGAGAGGTTTTACGATGTGGGGGTTGCAGGACTACATCGTCTCCTGCCCCACATAGAAAGGATAAATTCCTCATCCGCTGCCATTGTGGTGGCAGGTATGGAAGGAGCTCTTCCTACCCTGGTCTCCGCCCTGACCTCCACCCCGGTAATTGGTGTCCCCACCAGCGTGGGCTACGGTGCGTCGCTGGGAGGCTTTGCTGCCCTTTTAACCATGCTCAATTCCTGTTCCAATGGGGTGGCAGTTGTTAATATAGATAATGGAGTCTCGGCGGCCCTTTTTGCATATTTGATAGAGGAGAAAGTTCATGGGGATAAGGGAAGAGTATGAGGAGTTAGAGATAAAACTCCTGCACCCTAAGGCGGCTAAAAGCAGGTTCTCCCGGGGAAGGGAAAAACCGGAACCCACCTGCAGCGTAAGGACCGCCTTTCAGAGAGATAGGGACAGGATAATCCACAGTAAGGCCTTCAGGAGGCTCATGCACAAAACCCAGGTATTTCTCTCTCCCTCCGGAGACCATTACAGGACCCGCCTCACCCATACCTTAGAGGTTTCCCAGATTTCCAGGACCATAGCCAGGGCCCTGAGGCTCAACGAAGACCTCACCGAAGCCATTGCCCTGGGACACGACCTGGGCCACACTCCTTTCGGACACGCAGGGGAGGAAGCCCTGGATGCGGTTCTTAAGGAGGTGGGATTCTCCCAGGGTTTTTCCCATGTTCAACAATCCCTGAGGATAGTGGAAAAATTAGAAAAAAACGGCATGGGCCTCAATTTGACATGGGAGGTCAGGGACGGGATAGTTCATCACTCCAAGGGATTGAGGGGGGAAGTTTTATCCACCGCCCCTGCAACCCTGGAAGGTCAGGTGGTAAGAATATCGGATGTTATAGCCTATGTAAACCATGACCTTGACGATTCTATACGAGCGGGTCTTGTAAGGGAAGTTCCCGAGAAATTTCTCCGGGAAATTGGTAGAACCCATGCCAAGAGGATAAACAACCTCGTCCTGGATGTTATAGACGCCACCAAGGAGAAAAACTACGAAATGGTATGGCTACATCCGCAAATGTATTCTTATCTCCTTGAACTCAGGGATTTCCTTAAGAAGGAAGTTTATTTTCACCCGTTAAAGGCCAGGGAATTTCAGAAGGCAAAGGGGGTGGTACGAAGCCTTTTCCTTTTCCTTCTGGAAGACTGCCAGAGCGGGAGGCAGTTTTGCGATAAATTTGTAAGAAAGGGACCGGAACCCCTCTCCAGAAGAATAGCGGACTTCATCTCAGGGGCCACGGACCGTTTTGCCCTTTATCTTTATTCGGAAATTTTCATCCCTAAACCCTGGGAAATTTTTTGATATGGTAAAATAATTATTAGGGGAGGTGAAATGACCGGTTTAATTTTTACCAACAAGGAAGAGACACTTCGCAGGTTGGTTTCCACACTGGAAAAGCATGGAATTTATGTGGAAAGAGGACAGGATGAAGATTCTCTAAACAAGGCAATCTCCCTTTCTCCTCGTTTCGTAATTCTGGAATTCCCTCTCTGGCAATTGACCCGCAGAGACTTCTTCTCCAAACTTTCTCTCATATGGGAAGAGGGCATTCTGACCATAATCCTGTCCCACAATTTAAAGTTAAGAAAAGATGACCAGAAGCCCTTCATCCACGTAGTCCCTCCCACCAAAGAAGGGGAAGAAAGAATTATGGAAATTTTAGAGGAACACCTGGGAATTACCCTGGAACTGCCAGGGGAAAATTACGAAACTGGGGCAGATAAGTTCTTAGAAAAACTGGAAACAGGTTTATCCCATTACGGTGTGGGAAAACTGAAGGACGCCTACAGGGAATGGTTGTCTGTTTTAAAAATGGACAACTGCAACCAGAAAGCCTATGAATACATCACCATTGCCAAACAGGATTTTGAGGATGCGGGAATAGACCTGAGCGAATTCAAAACTTTAACCTCCATGATCGTGGAAATTGACGAAGGGTTTGAACTTAAAGGAAGGGACAGATACAAATTCGTCAAAAACCCCGAAGAACTTGAGGAAATCACCCTTCATCCCTTTGAGGCCTTTGTTCTTTCCCTGCTGGATGGACACATACCTATCCGCGAGGTTCACCTTCTCATTCCGGAGGAAAAGAGAAGTTGCTTAAAATATGCGGTATATCGCCTTTTACAAAAAGGTTTGATAGAAAAAGTTTAGTCAAAAGGGGAATTTTTTCGTATAAGGAAATTGGAGGTGAACATGGAAGAGAAATCCCCAGTGGTTGCATCGTTTCTGTCCCTTCTTTTTCCGGGGATTGGGAGCCTTTACGCTGGAAGGACTTATAAGGGCCTGGCCTTTATGGCCATATTTATTTATACCGTGCATGCTCTGTCGTGGTGCTCCGGTTCCGTGGCCTTCCTCATAGCCCTCTGGGGCTTTGCTGCCTTAGAAGCATACAATGATGTAGACAGAAAGGTTTACTCACCTGATACTGGATGGGGAATTTTCTGGATTGCCCTTGGCCTATCCCTCCTCCTGTTGACTTTGAATGTTTTTGAGTTCAGGCTCTTTTCCAGGCTCTGGCCTATTTTAGTTATAGGCCTGGGTATTTACCTGATAATTCTCTCGTTGAAAGGGGAGGTTAAAAATGAAGAAGATTGAATCAGGAAAATTATTTCTGGGAATTACACTTCTCGTATTGGGCGTTTTACTCCTGCTTGAAGCCTTTTCCCTGAAACTCTGTCCCACACTAAATTTTCTGTTTGATCTCTGGCCTCTTTTTCTGGTTTATATCGGGTTCAGGAAACTACCCGCTAAAAAAGATCAAAAGGAAACCCCAACCCCTGCCTCAACCTGAAGCCCGCTCAGGTCGCTTTTAAGGTCTTCTGTTTTTTTCCTGGCAACGGAGTATTTGGCTCTTAACCTGAAGTGGAACTTAATCAGGGAATATCTCATCCCGGCTGCTACGAAAAAACCTGTAAGGGAGCCTGAGGCAGTATCAAAACTGGCCTTTTCGTTGTAATTCCAGCTTCCCACCCCGAGGTCAGCAAAAAAGGTAAGAAAATGGAATCTCACCCCGGCATTTACAGGCACCACCCTCAGGGTTACCTCCTCACCGCTATAGGTTAATTTTCCGGTTTTGTGAAGATAATCTATTCCCAGAAAAGTTCCCACCATGGGTAATATCCTGTATTCTCCCTCCAGTGAAAAGGACGGAATAGCAGTACCATAAGCATCCCTGAAATAAGAGGCTTTAGGGACGAACATAGCCCCTGAAAGGGTAAGATCCACCCCTGCCCACAGAGGAAAAATAGCCAGGAAAAGTATCAGAATTCTCTTCATTTTCTCCTCCTTTTATCCATATTGTGGACCCTTTTCGGGAAAAAGGCTCTCCCACGCCTGTGGAAAGGCCTCACAATGCCTCCTCCCGCTCTCTGATAAGTTCCAACTGTTCTTACCTCCATCTTCCCGGAAGAGGCCGTTTTTCCTGATATGTTCCAGTGGCATATCTTGCCCGTCTGTCCGGTGGTAATCCAAACATCCCCCTTGCGAGGGTCGACTGCTATATCCATAATATCCTGAAGGTTCCCTACATCAAAGGAAATAATGACTTTCCCATCAGGAAACATTTTCACCGCTTTTTTCGTTCCCAAGTCTATTACA
Source organism: Candidatus Aminicenantota bacterium (assembly GCA_027025175.1). Lineage (GTDB taxonomy): Bacteria > Acidobacteriota > Aminicenantia > S016-38 > S016-38 > JALSNJ01. The sequence goes on from JALVRF010000132.1 coordinate 8,882, forward strand.
TAAAGATGCCATCCGTCGGTGGATATCCCCGTGGGAATGTAAATAGCCCTGCTGGGATTAACCCTGCCCTTGCTTTCGCCCGAGGTTGAGAATTTCCTTATATAACCATCGTTGATGGTGACATAAAGAATATCTTTCAGGGAAGTTATAAACATAGGCTTGTTCACCTTCCACGCCTTCTGAAAGTTACCTTCCGCGCTGTATTTATAAATAAGGTTTCCAACCAGATCGCAAATATAAACATTACCTTTCTCATCAACAGCCGTACCTACGCTTTCTTTAACCTTCGCGTATTTGTTCCACACAGGTCTTAAATCCAAACCGTATTTATATAACCATCCCCAAAGGGTGGAAACAAAGATGGATTCCTCATTGGAAGAATGAAGATAGGCGATTCCCGCAGGGAGTCTTTCCATGTGAACTTTTCTTAGCACCGAACCCCGGGCATTCATCTTAATTAATATCTGGCCTCCTGTATCGGTGAAATAAACATTACCCTCTGAGTCCACAACCGCCGAGAAGGTAAAATCATAACCGGAAAAACATCTGTCAAATTCGTACCTGTAGGGGGAAAGGGTTATACTTACATTGTAATTTTTACCCCCCTTGACCTGTATCTCCTTTGTAGCCTCTCCGTAAAGTTGCAAATAGGCCCTGATTTTGTGGGAACCGGCCCTTACATTAACTCTGAGAGGAGATGTTCCCTTTTTTACACCATCTATTTCTATTTCGGCTCCCGTAGGTTGTGTGGATATATTTAATACTGCTTCCTTGGGGGCAGACTGTTTTGAAATGACTACGGCCACCACACCCGCTCCCAGGGCAGCTCCACCCAGATAATACAGGAGTTTGCTTCCTCTTTTCTTGCCAGGCTGGAGTTTTACCCCTTCCGGAGGTTTCGGGGAAACGGGTTTAATGGGGGAAAGTTCAAAATAAATAACCTCACCATCCGAGGAAATTTTTATTTTCTTTTCTACGGGACTGTATCCTTTTGCTTCCACTTTGAAACTGTGAAGTCCCTTTGGAAGACTCACGGGAATAAAGGTTCCAGTGCCCATTTCCTCACCATCCACTTCAAATTTGGCAACTACATTTGATTTAAGTTTTACCCCCACGATTAATTCCTTTCTGACCTCCTCGGCTAAGGAAATAAAGTTTGGGGGATAGTATTCCGGGTCCAGAACGAACCTGGGGTTTACGGATAGGGCTTTTTTCAGATTCTCCCTGGCGCTGTTTTCGTCACCCACGGTAAAATAGGTGAGGGCAAGGCTTATATAGGCTTCTACAAGTTGCTTCTTGTTTTTTATAAGGCTTATAGCCAGGTTCAACTTTCCTATGGCCTCGGAATACCTGCCTGCCACATAGGCCTTTTTACCCTCCTCCAGTAGTTTTTCAACATCCGTTTTTTCCCCTGAAAAAACAGGAAAAAGAATAACCAAAAACAACACCATGGAAATGGCTTTTTTCATTGGCCACCTTCCTTTTTTAAGGTTTCTGATATTATCATTTGAGCCCCTGGCTTAAGGAAAATCTTTTTCTCAATGGTGGAGTAACCCTCCTTCACGAATTTAAAAGTATGATATCCAGAAGGAAGAGAAAGTTTATTTATGGGTGTATTGCCCATGTATTTTCCGTCAATGTAAACATAAGACCACGGAGAAGTGTTTATTGTAGTTAAAATAGTCTTAAAGCCGAAAACCTTGGTTAAATCCCTTTTCTCGCCTTCTCCCAGTGTTATAGTTTGCTTCTGGGGACTGGCATAAAGGGGGAGGAAGGTAATTTCGTGTTTTCCTGGCTTGAGTTTTACCCAGACAGATTTCTCCGGGCTCGCCTGACCTATGCTCTTGCCGTCGATAAGCACTTCTGCTGGATAATCCAGTTTAATGGTAAGAGTGGCAGGGGTCAACTGAGGAGGGTTTTGTTCCGGTTTAGGTTGAGAAATCTCCTGGGTTCCCCCCTGCATTCCCTCCTCTGTAGAAAACTCCTGGCCGGGTATGATTTGAGGTTGAATAATAAGGGGTATATTTTTCCCAGGAGGCAGACTGATTTCACCCTGGAAATTCTCAACAGAGGAAGGCGGAGGAGGACCCGAAG
>JALVRF010000133.1 GCA_027025175.1 Candidatus Aminicenantota bacterium
CTCTCCTACAGAGGGCAGGGTTTAGTTTATGGAGGGGAGGAGTTTGTGAGGAGGGTTTTGGCGAAGTTTCCCCACAGGCGGCGGGTTAAGTGGCGAGGGGAAGGGTTTGTGTTAGCGTAGAGGGAAGGGGAAGGTTTTCCCCACCAAAGCATAGGTCTGCGGTTTTACGAAGTTTTTAGCAAAAGATAGGGGGATTTTTCTCATTTTGATGAGATATTTTCTCTTCAACAGGGAATTTTTAGAGGCAAGGGACTGGGACTTCAGGAATTTTTTCGGGGGGAAAAATTGTAAGAAGGGGCAATCCTTAAAAAATTGACTGAAAGGGTCTGTCCCTCATCCCTAATTGCTTTTCTTTGATTTTTTCCCTGATGGTAAAATTACTCAATGAGGGAAAAATTTGCCAGAGAAATAATAGAGGGCACGAGCCCTAAAGCCCTGGAATTAGCCATCTCCTTTTACAAAGAGTCGGAGAACAAAGCCAGTGAGATTATTGATAATCTTGAGAGCATACCCCAGGGGAAAGTTCTGGGTTCCCTTTCCCTTTTCCCGGTAGAAAGCCAGGCAAGACTTCTTCTTTACTTAGCCCTTAAAGGGGAGCCCGTAAGGGAAAGGGCCGTGGACATGGCGGGTTATCTTGATGGGGAAGGCCCTGACGCTGTGGCTTTAAGAACAGTTCTGGGACTTGAGCAGGAAACCACTCCGGAAAAATACCTCCGTTATTTAAGAAAAAATTTCCAGCCCTATTCCCTTTTAGCCTGCAGGCTTCATGCTACCGCTTCGTGGAAAATCCTTTCCCGCCAGTGGAACGAGGACCTCTTTCATCAGGCCCTCTTTTGTCTTCGCCATTGCTCTGACGATTTCATAAGAACACCTCTACTTCTTCAGATGCTGGAGGTTGCAAAGTCCCATTTAGTTGAAGTTATGGACGATATTCTGGATTTTCAGAGGGGAATGCTTTTTGACCACGAGCGGAGCAAGGTCCTCATAAAAACCGCTGAGGTCATTAAAGATTCTTCCCTTCTTGATAGGTCCAATTCTGAGAAAATTCTCCTTGCCATCCGGGAGATAGAAACGAAGGTTTTCCGTTTCTGGGCCCTGAAGGAGGTTTCCAAGATAATGGCAGAGGCCGGGCTGAGAGACAGGGCCATGGAAGTGGCCCGGGGCATTGAAAACCCCTTCTGGAAGGGGGCCCTCTCCTACGAATTACTCAGGGAAGGCGAAAGGGGGGAGGACTTAGAGGACCCGTTCTGGAAACTGATGGTTGGCCTGAAAACCCACCCTGAACGCCAGGGGGAGATTCTTTCGGAATTCATGGAGAATCCCTATATACCTGACGGTATAAAACTTCCCAGCCTTGAAATAGTGCTGCCGCTGATTTCCCGGGAAAACAGTGAAAGGGTGAGGGCCTTTCTTGATGAGAAGGGCTGGGAATCAAGGAAGATGGCCGAAGAACCCATGGTTTACGGAGAGGAAGTTTCCGTGGAGGAGTTCCTCAAAATGCCCGTTGCCGATAGGGAAGAGTGGGCAGAAAGGTTGGCGGAGTCGGTAGAATTTAATCAGGAGGCCCTTCCATTTTTCAAGGAGGTCCTTTATCATCCTAAGGCGGTGGACATAGCCCTTTCCAGAAAGGTAAAGACTGAAGGAGAAGAGGAGGCTCAGGAAATAATCAGGATTCTCCAGCCACGGCTTGACAAAAACCGTTAAATTTTGCAAAATACAATAAGGCCGGGATAGCTCAGTCGGTAGAGCAGGGGACTGAAAATCCCCGTGTCGGCGGTTCGATTCCGTCTCCCGGCACTTTTTTATTTTCATGAAATCCCGGGTAAGAAAAGAGGCGAGGAATTTTCTGTTCATAATCCTTGGTTCTGCGGTTCTGGGCCTGGGTTATGCCCTTTTCCTCATTCCCCACCATATAGTCCCGGGAGGGGTTTCGGGTATAGCCATAATACTTAATTATTTCTTTTCCCTTCCGGTAGGGCTTACTTCCATAGTTCTTAACATCCCCATACTTTACCTCGGAGTAAAGGTTCTCGGAAGGGGCTATGGATTAAGGACCATATTGGGAATGCTTATCCTTAATTTCACCATAGACCTGATGCATGAGGTGATAAAACTTCCTTCCGCTACCTCCAACCCTCTTCTCGCTTCAATTTACGGAGGCCTTCTCCTGGGAGCGGGACTGGGGTTGGTATTCCGGGGAAGGGCTTCCACCGGGGGAACCGATGTGCTGGGGATGGTTCTCAACCGGTGGACCGGGATAAGCGTGGGGGTTGGTATTTTTCTGGTTGATTTTTTCATAATATCAGCCAGTGGCTTCAGTTTCCATTCCTTGGAGGCCCCGCTTCTTGGGTACCTGACCCTTTTTCTCTCTTCCAAAACCATTGACTTCGTCCTGGAGGGCTGGAGTTACGCTAAACTGGTCCTTATAGTTACGGAAAAGGAGGAAGAGGTTAAAGACTTTATTCTTAAAGATATGAATCGTTCCGGAACATTTCTGAAGGGGGAAACCTTTTATCTGGGAAAACCCAGGAAGGTTATAATGACGGTGATTTCCCGAAAGGAATTTCCTATATTAAGGCAGGAGGTGAAAAGAATAGATCCCGAAGCCTTTATGATAATTACCGAGGTTTACGAAGTAATTGGCAGGGGATTCAGGACCCGGAGCCTGTGAGAATTTCAGCCAGGTCCTCTTCCAGGGTCTTTTTGGGATTTTCCACTATCCGGCCTATTTCCTTGCCGTTCCTGTAAATTATGAAACTTGGAATTCTTTCTATGTTGAGTTTTTCCCTCAGGGGATTTTTCCCTCTTGCCACTGGAATCAGTTCGTAGGAAATATTGGGATTTTGAGCCTTCCACATTATGGTAAAGAAACGGGGAACATTTCTCTGGGAATCGGGGCACCAGTATGCGAAAACCACCAGGATTTTGGTTTTTTCTTTCACTGAGGCAATTTTTTCTATGGCATTCTTTTTGGGAGTATAGCCCCCGGCCAGGAGCAAAGAAAAAATAGAAAGGCTCAGAATTAATTTCTTCATCATTGATTTTCCTGGGCAGGTATTGGAACCAGGGCTACGGCGTCTGCCCCGGCGGATTTACACTTGTCTATAATGTCCACTACTGTTCCGTATTTAACCTTTGGTCCTACCCTGAGGAATAACCTGCGGTCAATCCTCGTTGCCAGTTTCATCCTGAGGGTGTTTACCAGGTCACTGTAGGGCACAGGCTGGTTATTGAGGGTTATTTCCAGGGAACTGTCCTTCTTTTTCACCACCAGCATGGGAAGGCTGGGTCCCTGAGGCTGGTTTGTGTCTTGGTTGGTCTGAACCTCAGGCAATTTAACATCCATTCCCTGCTGAGCAGTTGGGGTTAGAACCATAAATATAATGAGGAGAACTAAAAGAACATCGCAAAAAGGGACCACATTGGGGTCCGACTTAATTCCACCGGCACCTACGGAAACGCCCATATTTTCCTCCTAAATTTTTCTCAGGGAAAATTCTAACCCCAAAAATTCTTTCTTGTCAACTGCCTTTTATTTACATTCTTCTTCGGGACACTGGTCAATGAAGCAAAATTTTTCCAGTGGGAACCTTTCAGGCCTTTTTATCTCCTGCTGCCTCTGTTTTTCCGAAAGCCCCTCCCATATTTTTCCGCTATGGGAGCCCACAACTATCAGGGTTATCAGGGTCATTTTTT
>JALVRF010000134.1 GCA_027025175.1 Candidatus Aminicenantota bacterium
GCCATGGGGAAATTATATCATAATAGGGTCTGTCCCTAAAAGAGGAAGTAAGGTAAAATTTAAGGATGGAAACTTTCTCCGTTTATGTATTGTGGCTGACTCTGTTTATTTCTTTAGGAGGGCTCTATGCCGGTGGGGAACTTCTGGTCTCCGGGGCTGTAGGCCTTGCAGAAAGACTGGGCATAAGGAAAGTGGTGATAGGGCTTACTGTGGTAGCGGTAGGAACCTCCATGCCAGAATTTTTCGTAAGTCTTTTCGGAGCACTCAAGGGAAGTCCAGATATTTCTGCGGGAAACGTGGTGGGCTCCAATCTGGCCAATATAGGTCTCGCTCTGGCACTTTCTGTCCTCATAAGGAAGGAGGTGGGTCGTCTCGGGGATGTAATCTGGGATCTTCTTTTTCTCCTTGTTATGACCTCAGCCGTAGAAATCATGGGCCTGGGAGGTGTGCTGGAGCCCTGGGAAGGGGGACTTCTATTTACAGGGCTCGTTTTTTACATCATCGCCTCTTCTACAAGGAAACGGGAGGCGGCAGAAGAGTCCCGCCCCCTTTCCTACCCACTTCTTCTGATAATTCTTGGAATCATCGTCCTCTCTTTTTCCGCAAATTATACGGTCCAGAGCGGGATTCTGCTCAGCAAAAAAATGGGTATATCCACCCTGGCCATCGGCATGACCGCCATGGCTCTGGGAACTTCTCTTCCTGAAATATCCGTTTCCCTGGTGGCAGCCCTGAAAAGGGAAGGGGGAATAGGGGTGGGAAATGTGGTGGGCTCCAATATTTTTAATCTCCTCGGAGTTTTAGGAGGGGTTTCCATGATAAAGCCCCTGGAAATAAGCCACCGATTAATTAATGTTTATCTTCCAGCCTCCATGGCCTTCACCGGTTTCCTCCTGGTCCTGGCCTGGGCTAAGGGAAAGATGGATAGGAAACACGCCCTTCTTCTTCTTTTGGTTTATTTAGTTCTAATGTATTATTTATTCCGATGAGTTCGTTCCTTTATGGGATAGCGGGGAGCACGGCGGCTGGCTTCCTCACCTTGCTGGGAGCCATTCCCGTTTTCTTTTTCTCCTCCCTCTCCAGAAATCTATATTCTCTTTTTCTGGCCTTTTCTGCCGGGGTAATGGTGGCAGCAAGTTTCTTCAGTCTTATTCTACCTGCCCTTGAAGGGGCATCTCCATGGCTTGTCTTTCTGGGAATAGGTCTTGGAGCCCTTTTCGTTCACCTTGCTGATAATTATATTCCCCACGAACACTTCCTGAGGGGAAGGGAGGGTAAAGCTCATCTCAGGGTCAAAGGGGTAACCTTGCTTTTTCTGGCCATGACCATACACAATTTTCCTGAGGGAATGGCGGTAGCCGTGGCCTTCCAGAAGAATTTCGCCACTGGTCTCTCCGTCGGTCTTGGAATTGGACTTCAGAACATCCCTGAGGGAATGGCTGTGGCTCTTCCTGCCAGGGGTTTGGGTTATTCTGCCTCCACAGCCTTTCTCCTTACTTTCCTTTCCGCCGTGGCAGAACCCTTAGGGGGAATCGTGGGAGGTAGTCTCGCCCTGCTTTTCCCTCCCCTGGTTCCCTTCCTCATGAGTTTCGCTGCAGGGGCCATGCTTTTCGTGGTCTCCGACGAGATAATTCCCGAAAGCCACGGTGGAGGGAGGGAAAGGAAGGCAAGTTTTTCTTTCATTTTAGGCCTTTTGTTAATGATGGCCCTGGACATACTCTTATAGGGGGATAAAATGAGAAGGATAAATGCAATAATTTTCGCAGTGGGCATAATTGCCCTTCTCCTCCCTTTTATGGAGGTTTCCTGTGGTGGAAACACCATGATGATAGTAACCGGAAAACAACTAATAACAGGATTTTCCGTGAATCTTCCCGGCAAAAATAACGCTCAGAATCAAAATCCAGGGGTATCACAGCGAAAATTCAGGGGAAATAAATATGCACAGGGTCTTCTTGCCCTCCTGGTCCTTTCTCTCCTTATAGCGATTTTCGTGAAATTTCCCTTGGCCTCCTATATCCTGGTGCTCCTTTCAGCCTCAGGGGCAGGTCTCCTTCTCCTGCTCCGTTCCAGGATTCTGCAACAAGCAGCTGCCCGGGGGGCTGGCCTCATAGCCGTCAGGTTCCGGGAGGGATTCTGGCTCCTTTTTGTGGTCTTTTCCCTGGGATTCCTCATAAACCTATTTTTTAAAAAGGAGAAGAACTGACTCTTTGCGAAAAAGCATTTTTCTGTTTTAATTGAAAATGATGGAAAGGGTAAAAAAGATTCTATCCAGGTACAGGGGAGGGATTGTGGCCTTCTCCGGGGGAAAAGATTCCCTGGCCCTGTGCCTTCTGGCCAGGGAAGTTTTCGGAAACTACCATCTCTGTGTGACCGTAAGATATCCCTATACTCACCGGTGGACCGTGGACAAGGCAAGGGAAATGGCCAAGAAGTTCTCCCTTAACCATCGGGTGGTCAAAATGGACCTACCCTACGAACTTCGGGAAAATCAGCCCCTGCGCTGTTATTGGTGCAAGAGAAGGATGTTTGAGAAACTCAGGGAATTCGCTAAAAAGGGATGGGGAACTTTCGAGGGAAGCCTGGCAGGGGAAGAGGCCAGGGAGGGTTTAAGGGCAGCATGGGAAATGGGGGTTACCTCTCCCTTTGCAGAGGCCAGGGTGAGCAGGAAGAAGATAATTAATTTTCTAAAGGAAAAGGGGGCAAATCCTGAGGAAATTCCTTCTGAGACCTGCCTACTGACCCGTCTTCCTTTAAGGGCTAAGTTTGACCTGGAAATTATAAGGAAGATTGAAAAAGTGGAAGACTTCCTGAGGGAAAAGGGCATTCAGGGAGCCAGGACAAGATGGCATCAGGGACTTATGAGAATTGAGGTGGCACCCTCGCTCCTCAGAAAAATCCTTGCTCTCAGGAAGGAACTTGTAGAACTCACCAACAGACTCAATATAAACTTCATAACCCTGGACCTTGAAGGTTACAGGGAAGGCTCCATGTCTAAGCTTTGAAAAGGGTCAAAAACACTGAGGCCCGGGTAAACTGATAGGAAGCCCTTTCCACCTCCTCGGGGTTTGATGAGGTCCTTAGAACTTCCAGGGCCTTTTCCCGCTCCTTTTTCAGTTCTTTCTTTTTGAGTTCTTCAGGCCTCCATGCCAGTTTGGCAAGCACTATCAGTTCTCCCCGCTCAAACTGGAAGAACCCCCCTTCCACAGCGTATTTATCTTTCCCATCCAGTTCAAGGATTCCCACCCCTAATGTCCCCATCAGGGGGAAATGGTCGGGAAGTATGCCCAGATATCCATCCCTGGAGGGCACCTGAACTTCTTCCGCCTCCCTGTCTGTGAAAATCCTCCTTTCAGGGGTTATAAGACTTACCTTCATCTTTTCTTTTTGGCCTCCTCCCATTCCTCAAGAACTTCGTCTATGGTTCCCTTCATGTAGAAGAACTGTTCCGGTATCTCGTCCAGTTTCCCTTCTATTATTTGCTTGAATCCCTCTATGGTGTCCTGAATTTTCACATACCTTCCAGGTCTTCCAGTAAATTCCTCGGCCACGAAGAAGGGCTGGGAAAGAAATCTCTGTATTTTTCTGGCCCTTTCCACTGTGAGTTTGTCCTCCTCGCTGAGTTCCTCCATTCCCAGGATTGCTATTATGTCCTGAAGGTCCTTGTATCTCTGGAGGATTCTCTTAACCTCCATGGCCACATTGTAGTGTTCTGTGCCCACCACCCTGGGGTCAAGTATCCTTGAAAAGGAAGTTAATGGGTCAACGGCGGGATAAATTCCCATCTCCGCCAGGCGACGGGAAAGATTGGTGGTGGCGTCTAAGTGAGCAAAGGCCGTGGCCGGTGCCGGGTCAGTGAAGTCGTCGGCAGGAACATAGATAGCCTGAACCGAGGTTATGGAGCCCTTCTTGGTGGAGGTAATCCTTTCCTGGAGTTCTCCCATCTCCGTGGCCAGGGTGGGCTGGTATCCCACAGCCGAGGGGATTCTCCCCAAGAGGGCTGAGACTTCAGCACCTGCCTGGGTAAACCTGAATATGTTGTCTATGAATAGAAGAACATCGGCCCCTTCCACATCCCTGAAGTATTCCACCTGGGTGACTGCGGTAAGTCCAACCCTGAGCCTGGCACCCGGAGGCTCAGTCATCTGACCGTAAACCAGTATTGCCTTGTCCAGAACCCCGGATTCCTTCATCTCCAGCCACAGGTCATTTCCCTCCCTGGTCCTCTCTCCCACTCCACCGAAAGCAGAAACCCCTCCGTGCTCCATGGCCACATTGTGTATCAGTTCCATTATGATGACGGTTTTTCCAACTCCTGCTCCTCCGAAAAGCCCTGTTTTTCCTCCCTTGAGATAGGGTTCAAGAAGGTCAATTACCTTAATTCCCGTCTCGAACATTTCCATGGTGGTGGACTGTTCCTCCAGGGGAGGGGCAGGCCTGTGTATGGGATAATAATCGTCCCCTTCAATGGGGCCCATTTCGTCTATGGGCTCACCCACCACATTCATCATCCTTCCCAGGACCTTTCTCCCCACCGGAACCTTTATGGGACCTCCCAGATCATAGGCTTTCATTCCCCTCACAAGACCCTCGGTGGGGTGCATGGAAACGGTCCTGACCCTCTTTTCCCCGAGAATCTGCTCCACCTCGGTTATTATGTCAATGGGTCTGGGGACATCAAATCCCTCGGAGGTTATCCTTATGGCATCGTAAATTTCCGGGACCTTCCCATCGGGAAACTCCACATCCACCACAGGCCCCACTACCTGGATAACCCTTCCTATGTTTCTGTACTCGCTCATTTTGCCTCCTATAACTGGCTTTTCTTCATGGCCTCTATGGCGGTTACTATATCAAGAAGTTCCTTGGTTATTTTCTCCTGGCGGAGTTTGTTCATCTGAAGGGTGAGGGTTCTCACCATTTCCTGGGCGTTGCGGGTGGCCTGATCCATGGCAATCATCCTGGCCGCGTGCTCAGCAGTGGAACTTTCCAGTAAAATTCTCCAGATTTCAAGTTCAATGTAATGCTGAATTAAGCCCTCCACAACATCCTTCAGGTTGGGTTCGTAAATAAATTCCCGGGGAGCCTCCCCTTCAAAGGGAGGGATGGGAACAAACCTTTCCACTGTGGGATAATATCTCCCCACGGAGAAAAACTGGGTATAGAGGACAAAGACCGAATCCCATTCCCCTTTGTAATAACCTGAAAGAAGAAATTCCGTTATTTCCTTGGCATGGGAGAAATTAAGTTTCTGGAAAATTCCGGACAGGTTTCTCTCGACCCTGTAAATTCTCCTGAGTCCCTCAAAGGCCTTCCTCCCCACCGTCATAAGCCTTACCCCTTCCCTTTCCTTCAGAAATTCCTGGGCCCTTCTAATTACATTGTAATTGAAGGGTCCGCACAGGCCTTTATCCGCCGCTATGGCCACCAGAAGTGGGGCTTTCTCTCCGGTAGGGGCAAAAAGCGGATGGGCATCGGGAATGGCATAGGCCAGCTCCGAGAGCATGGTCTTTATTTTCCCCGCATAGGGTTTGTAGTTTATAACTTTATTCTGGGTTCTCCTGAGGCGGGCGGCGGAAACGGTCTTCATGGCCTTGGTAACCTGGATAAGGTCCTTTACCGCCCTTATCCTTCTTCGGAATTCCTGAAGATTCCTCATTCTTCGCTCTCTATTCCCTTATCCTTCATGAATATTTCCTGAAATTCCTTTACTGCCTGAGCCATTTTCCCGTCAAGTTCCTCGTCTATATCCTTTTTCTCAAGGAGTTCTCTGTAAATATCAGGATGGAGTTTTTCCACATAATCAAGGAGACCCTTTTCAAATTCCTTGATTAATTCCACAGGGATGGGGTCAAGATAACCCCTGGTTCCAGCGTAAACCGCCATTATCTGCCTCTCCACAGGAACGGGCTGATACTGGGGCTGTTTCAAAAGTTCCGTAAGCCTTCTTCCCCTTTCCAGCTGCGCCTGGGTGGTGGGGTCCAGTTCAGAACCGAACTGGGCAAAGGCCTCAAGTTCCCTGAACTGGGCCAGTTCAAGGCGGAGTTTCCCTGCCACCTTTTTCATGGCCTTTATCTGGGCGTTTCCTCCAACTCGGGAGACGGATATTCCCACATTAATGGCAGGCCTTATCCCGCGGTTAAAGAGGTCGGTCTGCAGGTAAATCTGTCCATCGGTGATGGAAATAACGTTGGTGGGAATATAGGCGGAAACATCCCCTTCCTGGGTTTCAATTATAGGAAGAGCGGTAAGAGAACCTCCGCCGTGTTCGTCGTTGAGTTTGGCCGCCCTTTCAAGCAAGCGGGAATGGAGGTAGAAGATGTCGCCGGGATATGCTTCCCTTCCCGGAGGTCTCCGGAGCAGAAGGGAAATCTCCCTGTAGGCCGCGGCGTGCTTGGACAGGTCGTCGTATATTACTAAGGCATGTCGTCCATTGTCCCTGAAGTATTCCCCCATAGCACATCCCGCATAGGGAGCAAGATACTGGAGGGAAGCGGGCTCCGAAGCGGTAGCAGTAACCACGATAGTATAGTCCATGGCCCCATAGTCCTGAAGGGTTTTTATAACCTGGGCCACCGTGGATGCCTTCTGGCCCACGGCCACATATATGCATATAACATCCTGTCCCTTCTGGTTTATTATGGTGTCAACGGCAATGGCGGTTTTTCCTGTCTGGCGGTCCCCGATTATAAGTTCACGCTGTCCCCTTCCTATGGGAATCATGGTATCTATGGCCTTTATACCTGTTTGCAGGGGTTCTTTCACCGGCATCCTTTCAACTATTCCCGGAGCAAGTCTTTCCACAGGAAGGTACTTATCGCTTTTTATGGGGCCCCTCCCGTCAAGGGGAAGACCCAGAGGGTTAACCACCCTGCCTATCAATGCTTCTCCCACAGGAACCTCAAATATCCTGCGGGTCCTTTTGACCTTGTCTCCTTCCCTGATTTTTTCGTATTCGCCGAAAAGAACTGCACCCACATTGTCTTCCTCCAACTGAAGGGCCACCCCATAAACACCATGGGGAAATTCCAGAAGTTCCCCATACATGACATTTTCCAGGCCATACATCCTGGCGATTCCATCCCCTGCCTGAACCACCACCCCCTCTTCTTCCACATCAATTTCAGGCTTGAATTCGGAAATCCTCTGCTGGATTAGTTTGCTTATTTCCTCAATTTTTATTTCCATTTACTCTCCCTCCACTATTTTTCTTTTGATGAGTTCCAGTTGTTTTTCTATGGAACCATCGTAAACGGTATATCCTTTCTTGAGTATAAGCCCCCCTATTATGGAAGAGTCCACCTGGCTTTTAAGGATGATTTTTCCCCCGAATTTTTCCGAAAGAATTTTCTTGATCTTTTCCACCACATCCTCAGGGGGCTCCACAGCGGTTATCATGGTAAATTCATGGATATTATGGGCTGAATTCCAGAACTGGCGGAAAAACTCCATCACCATGGGGAAAAGGGAAATCCGATTCCTTTCTACCAAAAGCACCAGGAAATTTCTGGCCTTCCTGTGAAAATTAAACCTGTGGGCTATTTCTTCCACCAGGGATTTTTTCTTTTCCATGGCTATAAATGGAGATGCGAGGATTTCTCCCAATTCAGTTTCGTTAAAGGCCTTCAGAAAGGCCCTGAGTTCTGAACTGATTCTGCTGTATTCCTGGTCCGTAACCGAGGTCACCAGCGCCCAGGCATATCTTCTCGCTATGGCCCTTCCCCTCAATTCTCCATCTCCTTAATGTACTTTTCCATGAACTTGCGGTGAAGTTCCGGGTTCATCTTTGATTTTATCTTTTCCCTGGCCATTTCCACGGCCAGTTCTGCGGCAAAGGCCCTCAGTTCTCTCTTGGCCTTTTCAAAATGGGTTTCCATCTCCTCGTGGGCAAGATTCTTTATCCTCTCCGCTTCAATTTCGGCCTCCTTCAGAATCTTTTCCCTTTCTCTCTGGGCATTTTCTATGGCCTGGCGTTTGATTTCCTCCACCTCCCTCTGAAGGTTGGCGAAACGCTCTTCAACTTCTTTAAGTTTCTCCTCGGCCTCCTTAGCCCTTTTCTCCGCCTCCTGGAGTTTGTTTTTCACCGAAGAGGAGTAGTTAAAAAATGCTTCCTTTATTGGCCTGCCAAGATAATAGATAAGGATGGCCAGAAGAACAGCAAAATTGAATGTTTTCCAGAGAAAATCCGTAAGTTCCGAGGCCATAAGAAGGCCTGGCATGGCAAAGAAAATAAGCCCTACCAGGAAAGCAATTTCTTTTCTATTTCCTCTGCTATCCATTTTACCTTTTCTCCGAGAAGTCTCTTTGCCTCCTCAAGTTCCCTATCCATCCTTTCCATGAAGGCCCGCTCCTCCTTAGCCAGGGCCTCCTTCAAAAGGGCTATTTTCTCCTGTCTGGCCTTTTCAGCCTCCTTTTTTATCTTATCCACTTCCTCCAGGGATTCCCTTCTGGCCCTTTCCAGTTCCTGTTTTATTATGTTTATCTTCTCTTCCCATGTAGAGAGGGCTCTGCTTTCCCTTTCCTGTCTTTCCCTTAAATATTTTTCCCTCTCCTCAATCACCCTACGGTAAGGGTCAAAATAGAGTTTTTTGAGTAGAAGGAAGGTAACCCAGAAAATTAAAAATATGGTTATAAGGGAACCGTTCAGGGCTAAACTCATAGGTTTTTTATAATACCAAAAAAATTACAGATTTCAAATGGGAATAAGGGGGGATTCCCTCCCCCCTTATCGTTTACCTTCTTTCGGAACGGGCTTCGTCTATTCTAAGGGTCCTACCCAGGAATTCCTTGCCGTTAAGGGCCTCCATAGCCCTCTGGGCTTCCTCGGGGCTGCCCATTTCAACGAAACCGAATCCCCTGCTACCGATTATCCGGACGCTCTTGACCTCTCCGTACTGGGAGAAGAGTTCCTCAAGTTCCTGCTCGGTAGCAGAATACCGAAGGTTCCCCACATAAAGTTTTGAACCGTGCATATTAGCACCTCCGTGCGAAATTTTGGATTTTCTCCAATTTACCAGGGGGCTTCAAGGCAGTAATCGAAGCGGGAAAGAAAAAAGAGAGGGGAAAGAACTGAGAAGGTTTCCGCGAAGTCCCGACAAACTCTCATAAAAATTCACCATGGAAGTATAACACTGCCCGCAAATTTTACAAAGCCTCAGCGGATTTTACCCATAAGCCTTTTAACCGCAACCTGGAGTTGACGGTCAATTCCCCGGGACTCATCCCCCAGACGATAGGGAACTTCTATATGGGGCGGACAACCGTGTCCTTCCATGTTGGTCATGGTTCCATCGTTAACATACCATCCCCGGAAGGGCACCCTCACTGCGGAGCCGTCTATAAGAACCTTCGCGCCGGTGGAAATAACGGATCCGTTGGTTTTTTCTCCTACTATTTCCCCCCTCTTTAGGGTTCTTATGGACCAGGAGAAAATCTCCGCATTGGAATAGGAGCGACTATTGGCAAGAACTGTTATGGGTCTTGTCCAGGCGTAGAATATTCTCCTTCCCTGGGGATATCCAGGCCCTCCATCCCTGGGAATGGTAATGGCGTGATTTTTCACCATTAGGGAGGCGAGGAGGTAATCGGTGGTCCAGCCTCCAGGATTATTCCTTACATCAATAACCAAGCCTTTCTTACCGTGGGCAGAGGCATAGAGTTCCTCAATGAAGGTGTGGAAACTGGTGAGGCCCATGGCCTGTATATGTATGTAACCCAGTTTTCCCCCTGAAATTTCATCCACCATTTTCCTTCTTTCCTCAACCCAGGCTCTGTATATAAGTTCCCTCTGTTGCCATTCCGGGATGGTTTTTATCCTCAGGGAGGACTCCTGAGTGCCTCTTTTTATTTTGAGGACCACCTCCTTTCGGTTCAGCAAAAGTTTGTAAAAATTATTATTTTTAATCTCAACCCCGTCCACCGCCAGGATGATATCCCCCTCCTTAAGCAAGGACTGGGGATAGGAACCAGGGGAATCGGGAAGGACCTTCTTCACCATTACCCCTTCCTTCCCTGGAACCACTACTGCTCCTAATTCCCTTCCCTCCTCCGGGGACTTCGTCCTCGGTGGATAACAATTGGTATGGGATGCCTTCAGGTACCCCTGCATTATATTAAACAGATAACAGAATTCCCTGGGGGTAGAAACCTCAGCAAAAAGGGGCCTGTATTTCCTGTAAAGCCCCTTCCAATCGGCTCCGTGCATCTTTGGGTCGTAAAAATAATCCCTGAGGGTCCTCCAGGCCTCGGATAGTTTCTCAAGGTTTTCCTCGGGGAGGTTTACGAGAAGTTGAGCATTGAAACTTACGGTTTTCACCTTCCCTTTTTTCGTATCGTAATAAGCAGGCAATCCGCGATTAATGAAGAATAATTTTTCCCTTTTGCGGTCCCACGCAAGTTTCCCTGAAATTTCCTGCCCCGTGGTCAGCCTCCTTATTTTCCCCTTTATCCTGTCATAGGAGAAAAGGTCCCATCCCTTCCTCGTCCCTGAAACGAAATATACAGTCTTTCCGTCAGCGGAAATTTCCAGGGAGGTTTCATCAGTGGGAAAATCCGTTATCCTTCTCAGTCGATGCCTTATCCCCTGAAAATCTATTTTTACCCTCACCTTAGCCTGTTTTTTCTTCTGAGAATAGTAGTCCTCCCAGTCCTGGCTGGTCCTGTAATCCGCTTCCCTGGTAAGGTAGAAGAACCAGGGATCGGCGTTTCTCATTATTCTATGGGAAATGAAGGCAAAGAAAAGACCGTCCGGAGACCAGACTCCCCCGTAATCCTCATAGGGATGCATGGATATGTTTACTGGTTTTGCCTTGGGTGCGTTAAGGTCCAGGAAGTAAACCTCCCGGTTAAAATCGTTGTCATCCCTGGAGAAGGAAAGGTATCTCCCGTCCGGAGAAAAGGCGAGGTCGTAGGCGTTCCAGTAAGGGGAAAGAAGTCTCTGGTT
>JALVRF010000135.1 GCA_027025175.1 Candidatus Aminicenantota bacterium
CTGAAAAGGCTGAGGAAGGGGGATGTTCTCTTTATCATTTCAGACCACGGTTTTGGTCCCTTCAGGAGGGGGGTCAACATTAACGGATGGCTCCATCAGGAGGGATATCTCCATTTGAAGGAGGGAAGGGACGGCAGCGGAAAATGGTTTGCCGATGTGGATTGGTCAAGGACCGTGGCCTATGGTTTCGGTCTTTCCGGCATATACATAAACATGAAGGGAAGGGAAAAGGAGGGAATAGTTCCTCCCAAGGAAGCCCAAGCCCTTAAAAGGGAGATAAGGGAAAAACTTCTGAAACTTTACGACGAGGAAAAGGGAGAGCATCCTGTATCTTCTGCCTTCCTCAGGGAGGAAATATACCGGGGGCCTTATGTTAAAAACGCCCCTGACATCATAGTGGGATATAAACTTGGATATAGGGTTTCCTGGGAAAGTGCCGTGGGCAAGGTGGCCTATTCCATAATAGTTGACAATACAAGAAGGTGGAGCGGGGACCACGGGTTCACTTCAGAGCAGATTCCAGGAATATTTTTCTCCAACAGGAAACTCTCCTCCCAATCCGCCAGCCTCATGGACATAGCGCCCACGGTGTATGACCTTCTGGGAGTTGCTCCTCCCCCCTTCGTGGAGGGGAAAAATCTGGGGGTGAAGTTATGAAGAGAAGGGAGTTTATCAAACTTATGGGAGCCGGATTTGCGGCCCCGTATTTTTTCTCCAGGGCTCTTTTCGCATCAAACAATTCCTGGAGGAAGGTTCTGGTTCTGGGCTTTGACGGCATGGACCCCAACAGGGTCATGAGGATGGTGAAGGAGGGGAAACTTCCCAACATAAAGAAATTTCTTGAAAACGGTTACATACACAAAATGTACACCACCCCTCCTCCCCAGAGTCCTGTAGCCTGGGGAAGTTTCATCACCGGGAAGGACCCCGGGGGTTACGGAATTTACGACTTCATCCACAGGGACCCCAAGACCTACATGCCCAAGTTTTCCCAGTCCGACACCATACCTGCCAGCCACTTCGTGAAATTGGGCAGATGGAGGATACCCCTTAAGGGGGGAAAGGTTGTCCTTAACCGGGGAGGAAAGGCCTTCTGGAATTACCTGGAGGAAGCCGACATAGATTCAACGGTTTTCAAGATTCCCTCCAATTATCCTCCTGAGGAAAGCAAGGCAAGAACCCTGGCAGGTATGGGAACCCCTGACCTTCTGGGGACCTACGGAACCTATTTTCTCTATACCAGCGATGAAAAGGAGGCTCAGGCGGACCTTCCAGGAGCCAGGGTTTATTATGCCTATTTCAACGATTACGACGAGATGGAAACCGAAATAGAGGGACCACAAAATCCCCTGAAGGAGGAAGAGGAGCCCCTCACAATACCCTTCAAGGTTTACCTGGATCGGGGCTCAAGGGCCGCCAGAATTGACATCCAGGGGAATGAGATACTGCTAAAAGAGGGCGAACTCAGCCCATGGGTGGAACTGAAATTTGAGGTGGTGGAGGGCATACAGCACATAACAGCCATGGTCAGGTTTCTTCTTCTGGATGCAGGGGAAAAATTCCGGCTTTATATCTCCCCCCTCTGCGTTGATCCCAGGGACCCTGTCCTTCCACTTTCCACTCCCAAGGATTATTCAAAGGAACTGGCAAAGAATCTCGGGCTTTTCCATACCTTAGGGCTTCCCGCGGATACCAAGGCCCTGAGCAATCTCACCTTCTCTGTGGGGAACTTCATTACCCAGTCCATGTCCATCTTAGACGAAAGCAACAGGATATATGAGTACGAACTGGAGAGATTCCTTTCCCTGAGGAAGGGATTCCTTTTCTTCTATTATTCCTCCCTTGACCAGGGCCAGCACATGTTCTGGGCCCTTTCAGACCCCAAGCATCCCTATTACCATCCAGACGAAAGCAGGAAATACGGAAATATGATAGAGGACCTTTATATAAGGTTTGACAAGGTGGTGGGATATACCCTGAGGAAACTTCCCAAGAATGTCCCGTTCATGATAATCTCCGATCACGGATTTGCCCCCTTCCGCCGGGGGGTGAACATAAACAAGTGGCTAATTGACAACGGTTATCTTAAACCATCAGTTTCCGATTATGCGGATTCCAACATAGTTGAGGTGGCCGACTGGGGAAACTCCGTCGCCTATTCCATAGGTCTGAACGGCCTTTACATAAATCTGAAGGAAAGGGAGGGGGAAGGAATAGTTTCCCCTTCGGAGAAGAAGGAACTCCTTTACGAGATAAGGGAAAAGCTCCTTTCCTTCAGGGACCCGAAAACCGGGCTACCGCCCATAACCTCGGTTTTCGTCCCCGAGGAGATTTTCTCCAAGGATTACATAGACAGGGCCCCTGACCTTATTATAGGGTTCAGCCGGGGGTATAGAATGGATAATTCCTCGGCCATAGGAGGGATTACCAAGGAGGCAGTGCATGACAACCTTGACTGGTGGAGCGGGGACCACTGCATAGACCCCAACCATGTGAAGGCTACCTTTATGAGCAATTTTAAAATTGCTTCAAAAAGCCCCCACATGTGGGACCTTCCGGCCACCATCCTTAAACTTTTTGGAATAGAGACACCTCCGGATTTCAAGGGAAAACCACTTATATAGGAGGAGCCATGGCTAAAAAGGTAAAAATAAGCGATGAAGCCTATGAAAAAGCCAAAGAACTGGTGGAAAAGAAGGGGTATTCCTCGGTGGAAGAACTTGTAGAGCATCTTATAAACAGGGAATACACCGAGGAAGGGGAAGGCGGAGGAGAGGAGGAAAGACTTAAGGGCCTGGGATACATTTCCTGATGTCCTCCCTGGTTAAAATCACCACCTGGGGGGCTGATTTTCTACTTTACCCCTTCAGGGCTCTCTCCCCCTTCTGGGGAGTTCTCTGGTTCAGTTTTTTAACCTCCGTTCTGGTCCTTCTGGTTTACCGCTGGATTTCCTTCCCTTCCCAGGTAAGAAGGGCCAAGGACGCCATAAAAGCCCACATCCTGGCTATAAGAATTTACAAGGACCATCCCTGGGTTATAACCAAGTCCTTTTTCTCTGCTATGGCCAATGTTTTAAGGTATTTTGCCTTCAATCTCGTTCCCCTATTCGTGCTTTTCCCCATACTTTTCTTCATGTTCGTTCAGATGGAGTGGAGGTACGGAACACGACCCTTCAAGCCCGGAGAGGTGGCCATGGTGAAGGTTAAGTCCCGGGGTGATGTTCAACTTCTTCCCTCTTCCCTTTATAAAGGAAATCTCCGGGTAAGGGTGAAGGCCTTAGAAGAAGTGGACTTCAGGCTCAGGGTGATGGGCAAAGGTAAAGGAAAAATTTACTTCACCTGCGATGGGGAAAGGATAAGCAAAAGGTTCGTAAGCGGTCTTCGCAACGAATATGTGGTTCCCAGGAGATTTTCTAAACCTCAATGGGAAATGCTCCTTTATCCCTGGGAACCTCCCATGAACTCTTCCTGTTCTTCCTGGATAAGCGTTGATTATCCCTCCAGGCTGGTTTCTTTTCTCGGCATAAGAGCGCACTGGCTTCTCTGGTATCTTTTCCTGGTTATGATCATGGTGCTTCCGGTTCACAAAAAATTCGGGATAGAATTTTGATGCTCAGTTTAGACGAACTGGTGAAATATGCCCTGGAAGAGGACAGGGCCTTCAATGATGTAACCACCGAATATGTGGTGGGAAGGGGGGTAAGGGCCAGAGCCAGGGCTGTGGCAAAATCTCAGGGAATTATGGCCGGAGGATGGGTGGCGGAAAAGGTTTTCAAGGTTCTTGATCCTGCCCTGGCCTTTGTCCAGGTGAAGGAGGAAGGGGAGGGTTTTTCTCCCGGGGGAGTTCTTTTTACCGTGGAGGGTGAGGCTTCCTCCATTTTGCGGGGAGAGAGGGTGGCCCTCAACTTCCTACAGCGGCTTTGCGGTATAGCCACCACCACCCGCCAATTCGTGAAGGCTGTGGAGGGTTTAGGGGTGAAAATCATGGACACCAGGAAGACCACCCCGCTCCTGAGGCTCCTTGAAAAATATGCAGTGAAGATGGGAGGAGGTAAAAATCACAGGTTTGACCTCAGGGAAATGGTCCTTATTAAGGAGAACCACATAGAAATAGCAGGCTCTGTTTCCGAGGCAATAAAAAGGGCAAGGAGGAGCGGAAAATTCGTTGAGGTTGAGGTGAAAAACCTCCGGGAACTCCAGGAGGCCCTTGAGGCAGGTGCCGATAGGATAATGCTTGACAATTTCCACGTAGATGAGATGAAAAAGGCGGTTTCCTTGGCCAAGGGGAAGGTGGAACTGGAGGCTTCCGGAGGCATCACACTGGATAATGTCAGGGAAGTGGCCGCTACCGGGGTTGATATGATTTCCATTGGCAGCCTCACCCATTCCTTCCGTTCCTCGGATATAAGCCTTCTTCTGGAGGCCCTATGAGCGATGCCCTTTATTACGATGTCCTCGTAATCGGTTCCGGCATTGCCGGGGGAACCTTGGCCTGGCGGGCGGCACAACTGGGATTTAAGGTGGCCCTGGTTACCAGGGGGAAAGGGGAGCGGGAAAACAACACATACCACGCCCAGGGAGGTATTGTGGCCTTAGGAGAGGACGACAGTCCTGAACTTTTATATCAGGACATAATGAGGGCCGGAGCCGGGATAAACAATCCCGAGGCGGTCCAGGTGATTTCCACCGAAGGCCCTAAAATCGTGGAGGAGTTTCTCGTAAAGACCCTGAAGGTTCCCTTTGCCAGGGAAGGCGAAAAATTCCTCTATGGAAGGGAAGCGGCCCATTCCCGAAGGAGAATCCTCTTTGTAGGGGACAGAACTGGAAAGGCCATAATGGAAGCCCTCTGGAAGGCTCTGGATAATTCTCCAAACATAGATATTTTCACCCATCACACCGCCGTGGACCTTATAACAAATACCCATCACGCTGAAGACCCCCTGGAGGCATATAAGAAGCCCCGGTCTCTGGGAGCCTATGTCCTTGATAACAGAATCGGGAAGGTTAAGAGATTTTTCGCAAAATTCACCGCTCTGGCCACCGGAGGCCTGGGGAGGATTTATCTTCATACTTCCAATCCAGAGGGGGCCAGGGGGGACGGATACGCCATGGCTTCCAGGGCAGGGGCCAGGCTGCTTCACATGGAATTTATACAGTTTCATCCCACCTCCCTTTTCCACAGGGATGCCGATGGTTTCCTTATCTCCGAAGCCGTGAGGGGAGAGGGTGCAAAACTTTTAACCAGGGACGGTCAGCCCTTCCTTCAAAAATACACACCCCAGGGGGAACTGGCTCCCAGGGATGTGGTGGCCAGGGCTATATACGAGGAACTCCACAGGAGGGGAGATAATTATGTTCTCCTGGACCTTTCCTCCCTTAAAATTAACATTCCCGAGAGGTTTCCCGAAATTTACAGAAAGTGCAGGGAATTGGGAATAGACATTACCCGCCAGCCCATTCCCGTGGTGCCCGCCGCCCACTACAGCATCGGGGGAGTTCTGGTGGATACCCGGGGAAGAACCTCCTTGGATGGGCTTTATGCGGTGGGGGAGGTGAGTTGCACAGGGGTTCATGGGGCCAATCGTCTGGCTTCTACTTCCCTTCTGGAGGGACTTACCTGGGGATGGAGGGCTGCGGAAGATATGGCAAACCTCCAGGTTGAGGAACTTCCCTTTCACAAGATTCCTCCCTGGAAAAGGCCTAAAAACGAAATGGAAGTTGACCCGGCCCTTATAGTTCAGGACTGGGTATTTATAAAACACACCATGTGGAATTATGCAGGAATAATAAGAACGGAGAGGAGGCTCCAGAGGGCCATATCCGACCTGAGATACCTTTATCATAGAATAGAAAGTTTCTACAGGACCGCCAGGGTCAACGATGCCATAATAGGTCTGAGAAACGGGATTATCGTGGCCCAGGAGGTGGTTAAGGCAGCGCTTATGAACCGAAGGAGCATAGGAGCCCATTATTGGAGGGAGGAAAACGGGGAGATTTAAATGGAAAACAGGGTTATTGCCCGGATTTTTGACGAGATTGCGGATTTTCTGGAAATCAAGGGGGAGAATCCCTTTAAAATAAGGTCCTACAGGAAGGTGGCAGAGGTTATCAGGGCTTTCCCCGGGAGGCTGGAGGACTATGTAAAGGAGGGAGGGGACCTGAGGAAAATAGAGGGCATAGGGGAGGCCATAGAAAAGAAAATCATGGAAATAATCCAGACCGGGGATTGTAATCTGCACCGGAGGCTCCTTGCGGAGATGCCCTATTCCCTCCTTTCCCTTCTGAGGGTTCCGGGAATGGGGCCAAAGACCGTGGGTATACTCTATTCATCCTATGGGATAAAGACTGTAGAGGAACTTAAGAATTTCCTCAAAAGCGAAAGGGCAAAGGAAATTCCCAAGTTCGGTCCAAGGAAAATAGAAAAAATTCTCCGCGCCTTAGAGAGGGTGGAAATCTACTTGGGAAAATTCACCATAGAGGAGGCGGAGGAAGCCCTTGACCTCGTGCTGGAAAGCGTTGAGGGAGCTGAGGCCGTGGGAAGTTTCCGAAGATTTGACGAAATGTTTGACGACCTTGACATAATCTACTTCGCAAAGCCCCTGAAATTTCCCTGGCCTAAGAAGGAACTTGAAGGAAAGGTCAGGTTTTATTTTCCTTCGGGTATACCCGTGGATTTTTTTGACAAGGCCAGGAGGGGGGTGTGGAAAATAATACTTACCGGTCCCGGGACCCACTGGGAATGGCTCAAACAGAGGGCGGAAGAGAGGGGTTTCAAGTTAAACGAGGATGGACTTTTTCTTAAAAACCGGGTCATTCATTCCTCTGAGGAGGAAATTTACCATGCTCTGGGGCTTGAATGGATACCCCCTGAAATCCGCCACCTTAATCCTCAAACCGTTCCCCCATTAGTGGAGGAAAATCTCCTGAAGGGAGACCTTCATGTTCACACCGATTGGACCGATGGAAAGAACACCCTGGAGGATATGGTAAACAAAGCGCACCAGATGGGATACGGTTATATGGGGATAAGCGACCACTCGGCTTCCTCAAAAATCGCCGGTGGCCTCCCTGCTGAACGTCTCCTGGAGCAGGTGGAGTTAATAAGAAGGGGAGATTTTCCCATAAGGGTTCTTGCCTCTGCTGAGGTGGACATATTGGAGGATGGAAGGCTGGATTATCCGGACCTGGTCCTTTCCAGACTGGACTATGTGGTGGCTTCCCCTCATCTGAAACTGGACATGGGAAAGGAGGAGATGACCAGGAGGCTGCTCCGGGCTCTGGAAAACCCCTATGTTAAGATTTTAGGCCATCCTACAGGAAGGCTCCTGGGGAAAAGACCCCCTGCAGAGGCCGATTGGGATGAGATTTTCAAAAAGGCGGCCCAGAGGGGGGTTGCCATAGAGATAAACTCCCAGCCCCAGAGGCTTGATCTTCCTTACCATCTTGCGGAAAAGGCCCTTCGCTACGGAGTTTACTTTGCCATAAACACCGATGCACATTCGGCTGTGAACCTGGAAAGGCTCAGGAAATACGGGATAAAGGTGGCAAGGAAGGCTGCCCTTCCTCCGGACAGGATAATAAATACCTGGGAGGCAGATAGGCTCATAAGGTTCCTCAAGCCCGGGACTTAGTTTATGGAGAAGGTTCTTCTGGTCTTTCCCAGGGAGGGTATGGAAAGGTGGGAGGGTATTGTAGCGCCCCCTTCAGTTCTTTTCCTTTCCGCAGGGCTCAAGGAAAAGGGATTTGAGGTGGATTTTTCCTTCCTTGAAGTTCAGTCCCTTACCCTTTCCCCTCCCAGGAAACTTAGCCATTATTTTGCCATAGGGATAACCCTGTTTGACGATTTTTTCCTGCAGGAAGCGGAATTTGCGGAGAGAATCCCCGAGGGACCCTTAGTTGCCCTCGGAGGAATAACCCCCACCATGGCTCCCTTAGAGGTTTTTTACCTTTTTCCTAAGGCGAACATAATTTTCCCCGGCGAAGGGGACAGGGCCTTTGGGGAAGTTTTAGCCTCCCTGAAGGAAGGGAAAATACCCCGGGGCCCCTGGGGCATTAGACTGGGGGGAAAGGAAAAACCTCCCCAGCCCATTCCCATAAGGGAGAGCCTTTCCCGGGTTTTCCCGGACCTTTCCCTTGCAGAGCAGGAACTGGAAATAGTTCTAACCAGGGGATGTCCCCGCTCGTGTATTTTTTGCACCCATGCCCATGGAAGACTTCAGAGAAGGACACCCCTTTCTTCAGTAAGGAACTGGATGAGGGAATTCAGGAAGAAGGGTGGAGAAAGGGTCAACCTGGCTGACGATGACATCCTGCTTGATCCGGATTACGCTAAGGAGGTTTTCAGGATAATAGGGGAGGAGGGTTTAAAAATCTGGGGGGTTCAAACCTCCATGGACAGCCTGCGCTTACCAGGTGCAATAGAGGCTTTGAGAAAAGCCCCCTTCGTGGCCGAACCCATCTTATGGATTGGGACCGATGCATTTTTGGACCGCAGGGCAAAAAGGCTGGCCAAAAGGAGCCGGCAGAGGGATATTATGTGGACGATAGAAAAACTTGAGGATGAGGGGATAAAGAATTATCACTACTGGATTTTAACCGATTGCCTGTCTGAATTGGAGGAGTTCGTGGAGGAGTTTTCCCTGGTTGGGAAACTCATTATGAACTTCCCGGGCTTTCATCTCCTTCCAAACGCCCCCTTCCTCATCCCCTATCCCTACACCCCTGCCTTCAAAAGGGCTCTTAGACTATGCCCGGAAAGGGTGGTTTACCGGAGAATACTCCGCAGAGCAGGGATTAAATATCCCCTGGTATTGCTGGAAAAGCCCGCCGACGAAGTTCTCTTTCATTTCCTGAATCCGGAAAGAACCTTAATTCCCTGGACCTTTGCCGGAGAATTCGTGGAGCATCTGAGGCAGGGAAAGGTGGAAAGGGCAGCCTCCCTTCTTTTAACCCTTACCAGGGAGCAGGGCCTTGACCCTTCACCAATTTACAGGATTTTTGAGCATGGATAAAGGAATGCTAAAATTTCCAGGATGAGGAAATCCGTTCTTCTAATTATACTGGCGTTATTTTTCTGGGGCTGTGGAGAGGGAAAGCCAGGAGTCTGGGGGAGAAAACAGGTTAAGTGGTCATATCTGGAATGGCAGGGAAAAACGGTGAAACTCATCTCCGGCCAGGTTCCCTCATTTTCGGGCTATTTCGTGAGTTTACAAAGGTGTCCGGTTAAAAAGAACGGCGAGGAAATAATACTGGCCCCAGGGAATGGGATAAGGCAATTGCCGGGAGAGGAGGTCAATTTTCCTCCTTCCGGATGCAGGGTGCTTCTTCTTCCCGATAAAAAAATCATGTTTGAAGGTAAGGGAGGGGAAGGTAACAGGAAATATGCGGTCCTATTTGAAGGCATTTACCTGCTGGGGGAAAAATACGCCGATACCTACAATTTCACCCTTTTCCCCTTCGGGGGTAAATTTAAACTTCCTGAGAAGGAAATAGTTCTCGGACAACTCTTGACCCAGGAGGAATGGGAAAAAATAAAGGAAGAATATTCCTCGGTTTCCTATTTGGGGATAAACAGGGTCTATCAGATTATACCTCTTTTCCCTCAGGGCTTTGTGAGTTTCTTTACCGAAGGGGAAAAGAGGGTGGAGTTTTATTCCATGGTGATGCCCCTTCCTCCCCCTGTGGGGCAGGTTTTCCCTGCTCCAGGTTTTAACTTCAGGGTTGTGGCCGTGGGCGGGAAAAAGAAGGAAGTCCTTGATAATTATTATCAGAAAAAGGGAGTTGTTCTGAAAAACTATCCCCTGCCTTCCTGGGCCAGAAGAATAGAAATAAGAATCGAGGGCAGGGATTTCGGAAACCTTGCCTTTATTACCAATCCCTATTTTTACACTCCCTCGTCCAGGGCTCCTATAGTGGTTCTCCTTTCCATGGACACGGTAAGGGCCAGGAGCCTGGCTCCCTGGGGAGGGAAGGCCAGAACTCCAAATTTCAATGCCCTGGTCAGGGATTCCTTTATCTTTACCAGCGCCTATACTCCGGTTCCCTGGACCTACGATGGGCACATGGCAGCCCTGTTTTCAAGGTATCCCTGGGAGAGCCCGAACAGGGGGGTGGC
Organism: Candidatus Aminicenantota bacterium; assembly: GCA_027025175.1. GTDB lineage: Bacteria > Acidobacteriota > Aminicenantia > S016-38 > S016-38 > JALSNJ01. The sequence continues at coordinate 10,114 of JALVRF010000135.1, forward strand.
TGAGGTGGTCCAGAACCAGGGATTTTACACCGCCGCCTTCACAGGGGGAGGCCTGGTGTCTGCCAACCTCGGATTCGCCAGGGGTTTTCTCTTTTACGCCCAGAGGCCCTACGATATTTTTGACTACCATTCTTCGGAGAGACTTCTCAAGCAGGCGGTTAGTTTTTTAAAGGAGAAATCCGATAGACCACTTTTTCTGTTCCTTCATACCTATCAGGCTCATAGTCCCTATCTGGCTGAGGGCAAAAGATTTGACATAGTGGCCAGGGTCGGCGGGATTTCCGGTATTTTTTCCCCTCTTCCTCCTAAAGAAGCTGCGCTGGGCAAAAAACTCTACGAGGATGAGATATCCATAATTGATAGGAACTTTTTAGGGCCCTTTGTTGATTTTTTGAAGAAAAACGGACTCTGGACCAGGACCCACATGATAATTTTTGCCGACCATGGGGAGCAATTCTACGAACACGGAAGTTGGGAGCACGGTTATTCCCTCTACGACGAGGAAATACACGTCCCCCTCCTGGTTCATTCTCCTATGTTTAAAAAGGGAAAGGATGAAAAACCCATTTCTCTGATTTCCCTCTGGGAATTGGTCCTTAAAATAACCGGAGGTACACCCCCTAAAACCTGGAAGCCCAGGAGGGACTTTGTATTCCTTGCCACTCCGAAGTCTTCTCCCCCACTTTATTTTCCCCGCAAAACCGGGGTTATAAAGGACAATTTCAAACTTATACATAATATTTCCC
>JALVRF010000136.1 GCA_027025175.1 Candidatus Aminicenantota bacterium
AGGTCCATTATGACCAGTTCCGGCTCCCTCCCCACAGCAAAGGAGGAAAGGGCTTTGTGGATTTCCCCGATTCTGTCCTGGATGGGCTCCCTCTGGAAATGAAGGAGGATAAGCTCCGCCCCCCTTTTCATCATCAGGAAAGCAGCAACCGGAGAATCAATCCCCCCTGAAAGAAGGACCACCAATTTTCCGCTGACCCCTACAGGAAGCCCTCCCCAGCCAGGAATCTTTTCAAAATAAACATAGAAGAATTCGTCTATGTATTCAACCCCCACATTAATCTGCGGCTCCCTCAGGTTTACAGGGACGGAGAATTTCTCGTAAATCACTGCCCCCAGTTCCCTTTCTATCTCCGGAGAGGTGAGGGGATAGTTCTTGTCCGCCCGGGAAGCGGTTATTCTGAAGGATGAGGCTTTGGAGAAAATCTCTTCCTGCTCTGCCAAGAATTCCTTAACCTCCTGAAGGGAGGCAAATTCCCAGGCAGGGGAATAGGAAACCACCCCCAGGACCTTTGATAAATCGGGAAGGGAGGAGGGCCCGTAGATGAAAATTCTGCTTCTTTTAGAGGAAACTCCTTTAAAGGAAATACCCTCCTTTTTCAAAAAAGCCCTTATGTTCTCTTCCAGGGTCCTTTCAAATCGCCTTCTATTGGCACCCTTTAAGGCTATTTCTCCGTATCTTACGAGAATGAGGTCCATTATAACTTCCCTAAGGCTTTTTTAATATTGAGTTTAACATATACATAGAACATAACCGTATATCTGGGAATGTCCTTCCATGTGCGGATGTTTTTAATGGCCTGAAGGGCCTTTCTCCAGACCGAAACCTTCTTCTGGGCCAGGTTCCAGCGAAAAACCAGTTCGCTTATCTGGGCCCATGAAAGAAGGTGCTTGAAAAGGGGAACATCCCCCTGGGCTGCTGGCAGGGTTATTATCCTGGGGTCCCTTCTGCGGGTCCATGTGAAGTCCTCAGGGAGAACGCCCAGTTCCCTGGCTGTTTTTTCCAGGTCGGTTCCAGGATAGATGTGGAGGATGGATACGGATATGTCGCAATCCCTGCTGAACTCCTCTATGAGGTTTATGGTTTCCTGGGCCTCCTCCCAGGTTTCGGTAGGATGGGAAAAGATGAAAAAGGGGTTCGGGGTTATCCCCAGTTCCTTAGCCCATTTTATTGTTCGGCGAACCTGTTCTATGTCCACATTTTTCCTTATAATTTCCTTTCTCACCCTTTCTGAGCCTGCCTCCACCCCAAAGGAGAGGTAATACAAACCTGAACGAACCATTTTCTCAAGAAGGGGCTTGGTCAGTATGTCCACCCTAACTTCCGCATACCAGTTTATACCGTATTTTCTCTCTATGAATATATCGCATAACTTCTCAAGTCTTTTTGGGTTGGCGTCAAAGGTATCGTCGTAAAACCAAACGGCCTTTATGCCGTAATCCTTCATCCCCTGCTCTATCTCCTGGATTACCCTATCCACCGAGTGCATCCTCACCGCCCTTCCCCAGTTGACCGGGGTTGCGCAAAAATTGCAGTTAAATGGACAGCCCCTGGATGTCATCATGTTAAGGGCAGGAACCATCCCCTTGCCTGGTATTTCCATGGAGAAGTTGTATTCCCTGAAGTGGATAAGTTCCCGGTCAGGGATGGGCAGAATGTCCAGGGGTTTTATGTAGGGCCTGCGGGGGTTTTCTATCACCCTTCCGTCCTCTGCCCTGAAGGAAATTCCCAGGACCTTCTCAAGGTTTTTATAAGGATCATGGTTCTCAAGGGCCTTTACGAGTTCTAATGCGGTTATCTCCCCCTCGTTCCTTACCACAATGTCCACGAAGGGAAGATGGGTCAGGGTGTCCCTGGCTGCCATGGAGGCATGGGGCCCTCCGAAAACGGTCCAGACCTGGGGCCTTGCCTTTTTTGCTATTCTCAGCAATTTAAAGGCCTGAAACCGGTTCTCGGTGGTGGAAGTAACCCCTACAATGTCGGGCTTTTCGCTCTCTATTTTCCTGGCTATCTCCTTCCAGGACATCTGGTAAAGTTCTGCCGGGACCAGTTCCACACCCACCCCGTTTTGCTTCAGCACCGTACCTATGTAGATTATGCCCAGGGGAGGCATAATAGGGCCCCTGGACCACCTTTCTGCAAAATATCCCCCGGGAGGGACGAATATCATTACCTTCATGGATAGGAACGGAGTATTTTTACCGGGATTTCCTTTTTAAGTTTTTCAATAAATTTTTTGAGGGCCTGAGCCCTTTTCTCCTCAAGAATTCTCTGCTCTATTTCCTTCCTTATCCGGGAAATGGGCTTTACTGAAGGAGGGGAGTATTTTTCCACAAGAAAACGGTAGAAACCGTCCTCTGCCTCTATCCAGGAGGTCAGTTTTCCTGCCGGAGTTGTTTTTATAACCTCCAAAAATTCTGGCCTTATTTCCCTGGCTGAAACCTCCCCTAACTCTCCCTTATTTGAATTGAAGGGCGGGTCGGAAAGTTTCACCGCTTCGTCAAATCCCTTAGTTTCAAGAACTTTATCAATTTCCCTTTTCTTCTTTTCTGCCCCTTCCCCCTTGTTAACCTTTATGGCCCTGAGGCTCCAGCGGGCAGGACTGGAAAACTCCCTTTTGTGGCTTTCGTAATAACTCCTTATCTCACCCTGAGTTACTGAAAGTTTAACATCCACTTCCTTTTGAATGAGTCTCTGCTGCATGAGGTTTTCCCTGGCTGCCTTTTTCCACTCTTCCACGTTAATTCCCTGGGCGGCCATGGCTTTTTCCAGTTCCTCCACGGTGGAAAAACCGTATTCCTTGGCCATGTTTTTCATGGTAAGTTGAAGGTCCTGGTCCACATTAATGCCTTCTTCCTTTGCCTTTATCAAAAGGAGTTTCTTCTGAATCAAATTGTTCAGGATTTTTTTTCGCGCGCTGGCAAATTTTTCCTTAAGTTCCTTCCCCTTGTATTTCTGGGACAAGAATTTATATAGTTCCTTTTCGTAGTTCTTCACATCTGACAGGGTTATAACCTCATCTCCCACCACTGCAAGAACTTCATCCACCAGTTTATATTCCCCTGCCAAAAGAAATCCTGCCAGAGTGAACAAAAGGAGAGCTTTTCTCATTTTTCCTCCCTGTAGGGAAAACCGAGGTTTTCCGGATAAATTACAATTCTATAGTTCGCTTTAAGTTTCTCCAGCCACCTGTTGAGGGCCTCATCCTTTTTCTCCTCTAAGAGTTTCTCTTTTATTTTTTCTTTAACCTCTGCAAAGGTAAGCATTCTCTGAGGCTCCCTTTTGTCTAAGCGGAATATGTGATAACCCATGGGGGTTTTTACAACCTGGGAAACTTCTCCAGGGGATAGGGAAAAAACCACATCTTCCATCTGAGGAGGAAGATCCCCCTTCTCATACCATCCCATTCTTCCCCCATTCTTCGCTTCGGGAGCTATAGAGAATTTCTCCGCCAGAGTTTCAAATTCCCTCACCCCTGCCTTAGCCAATTTTTCCCTTAGTTGTAGGGCCAGGGATTCCGAATCTACGAGGATGTGGTGAAGTTTAACCCTCTCCCTTCTTATAAATTCCTGGGGATGATCCCTGTAATATTTATAGGCCTCCTGGTCCGTTACCTTTATTCCTTTAAATACCACCTCT
>JALVRF010000137.1 GCA_027025175.1 Candidatus Aminicenantota bacterium
CCTCCCTGCCTATCCTGCCTTTATAGCAGCCCTGATTATGGGTTCCGTGGTTCTCCTGATATCCCTTCTATGGTCAAAGCCGGTTTTTTTCGTCCTCCTTTTTTACTTTCTGATAAACCTCCTTTATTCCTCCTCCTTGAAAAATGTTGCTATACTGGATGTTTTCATAGTGGCCCTGGGTTTTGACCTGAGGGAAGCAGCCGGGGGGCTTTCTTCGGGAATCTATCTCTCCCCCTGGCTTTTTGCGGTCACCTTTCTTCTGGCCCTTTTCCTGGCCGGGGTGAAGAGGAAGCAAGAAGTGGTGAGGGTTGGGCAGCAAACCCGCAACACAGAATATCCGGTCCCTTTTCTGGAGCAGTTTATATCCATAATTTCAGCCTCCACGGTTCTTTCCTACATAATCTACACCCTTACCCCGGAGATAAGGCTCAAACTTGGAGAGCACCTATATCTAACCACCCCCTTCGTCCTTTACGGTATTTTAAGGTATCTTTATCTGGCCCATAGCCAGGGGAAGGGGGAGGACCCCCTGGAAATTCTTTTCGGAGATACTCCCTTCCAGATTAACTTGCTCCTCTGGGCTTTAAGTATAGGGATTATAATATTTATTGAATGGTAGAAGACCTTAAAGATCTTCTTTTATCCCCTTCCCCGGAGAAACAATGGAAGGCAGTTGAATCTCCGGGTTTTTCCCTGGAAGATGCCCTTCTTCTCCTCAAAAACCGCTCCCTTCATCCATCGGTTATTGAATATCTGGCCCACAAAAGGGAATTTATTGACAGGGGAAGATTCAAGGTCCTTCTGGTTTCCCATCCCAATGTTCCACTCCATCTCGGCCTTGACCTTATACCTCACCTTCTGCCCATGGAACTCCTCCAGGTGATAAAGAATCCCGGCACAAACCCCCAGATAAGGAAAAGGGCAGAACTGGCCTTAAAGGATGGAATGAGAAAATATCCCAGGGGCCTCCGGATAAGCATGGCCCGTCAACTTCCACCTTCAAGCCATTTTATAATGATGCAGGAAAGGGATCTGGATGTCCTTAAGTCTTTTCTTCAGAACCCCTCCCTTAACATTTCTTCGGTTTTGAGGCTTCTTGAGAGGGGAGATCTGCCCGGGGAATTTTATTCTTACCTTTACTATAAAACCAGATGGGGGGTTCGCCAGGAAGTTAAATTAAAGATCGCCCTGGCAAAAAATTCCCCCATCCCCCTAGTTTTGAGGATAATTAACGAATTAAACAGGGCTCAACTGATGCAAATAGAGAAAAGCCCCCATCAACCTGATGTTATACTCAGAAGGGTAAGGCTTCTTTTAGGAAAGGAGGTTTAAATGGAGGAGATCAAATTTGAAGACGGCCTCAGGAGGCTGGAAGAAATAGTGAACCGCCTGGAGTCCGGGGAGGCTTCCCTGGAAGAGGCCATAAACCTGTACGAGGAGGGGATAAAACTGGCCAGGGCTTTGAAGGGAAAACTTGAGGAGATAGAGTTAAGGGTGGAGAAATTAATGGAAACAGATTCTGGATTTAAAACAGAGGAATTCAAGCACAGGACAGAGACAGATGAGGATTGAGGAGGAAATAGAGGAATTCAGGTCCAGGATAGAGAAATACCTTAAGGAAGAGATAAGGGACCCGGTCCTCGGATATGCGGTTTTCCCGGCAGGTAAGATGATTCGCCCCCTTCTTGTTTTTGCCGGGGCCTATCCTCTCCGCTTCCTTCCGGTTCTTCAGGCCTCCGCTGCAGTGGAACTGGTTCACGATGCCTCCCTGGTGCACGATGACCTGCCCTGCGTGGACAATGACAAAACCAGGAGGGGAAAACCTGCTGTTCATGTTAAATTCGGGGAAGGGGCTGCAATTATGATAGGAGATGCTCTGCTGTCCCTGGCCTTTGATTACGCCTCCCGTCTTGATTGCAAAGCAGTCAGGCTTCTCTCCAGGGCTGCAGGCATGGATGGTATATCCGGGGGACAGATCCTGGACCTTCAGGGAGCCTCAAGCGTGGACGAGATCAGGGAAGTTCACCTTAAAAAAACCGCCAGGCTCATGGAAACTTCATTTCTTCTGGGCCTCCTGGTATCTGAAAGGGAGAGCCTGATGGACAGGGGTTCTCTTCTGGGAAGGGAAATTGGACTTCTTTTTCAAATAGTGGATGATATTCTGGACAGGGAAACTTGTGGTGATGAGCCCAATGTGGTTAAAATTCTTGGGATGGACAGAGCCCTTGCCCTGGCCGAGGAGCATTATTCTAAGGTTCTGGAAATGTCAGAGGAATTTCCGGGGAGGGAAATAATAAGGTGGCTGGCAAAAAAGACCATAGAGAAAGCATTCTCCAGAGGGTAAATTCCCCCGGGGACCTTAAAAACCTGTCCTGGGAGGAACTCAACCGTCTGGCAGCGGAAATAAGGGAATTTCTAATAGAAGTTGTATCAAAAACAGGTGGACACCTGTCATCAAATCTCGGGACCGTTGAACTCACCTTAGCCCTCCACCTGGTTTTTGATGTGCCTGAGGACAAGATAATCTGGGATGTGGGCCATCAAACATACACCCATAAGATAATAACCGGGCGCAGGGATAAATTCCACACCATAAGACAGAGAGGAGGGCTTAGCGGCTTTACGACTCCGGAGGAAAGTCCCTACGATATTTACGGGGCAGGTCATGCCTCCACTGCCCTTTCCGTGGCTTTAGGGATGGCCACTGCCAGGGACCTTAAGGGAGAGGATTTTCATGTGGTGGCGGTGGTGGGAGATGGTTCCCTTACTGGAGGGGTGGCCTTAGAGGCCCTGAACCAGATTGGCTATCTCAAAAAAAGGCTCATAATAGTCCTCAACGATAACAAATTCAGCATATCTCCCAATGTGGGGGCTCTCTCAGGATACCTGAACTACATGATCTCAGGGCAGTTTTACCTGAAGGTCAAGGAGCATGTGGCGGCCCTGCTGGAACACCTTCCCGGCGGAAAGAAGATGATAGAAGTTGGAAGGTCCCTGGAGGAAACCCTGAAGAAGATTTTCGTCCCGGGCATGCTTTTTGAGCAGTTAGGGATAAAATATATTGGACCTGTCAGCGGGCATTCTATAAGGTTTCTCACAAAGGCCTTAGAGGAGACAAAAAAATACAATTATCCTGTTCTTCTTCATGTGATTACGCGCAAGGGGAAGGGCTACAAACCCGCCGAGAAGGCAGCGAACCTGTTTCACTCCGCCCCTGTTTTTGATATTAAAACCGGAGAATTCAGGAAAAAACCAAGGCCGTCCTTCTCCCAGATTTTCAGCAAAACCCTCATTGAAATTGCGGAAAAGGACGAGAGGATAATAGCCATAACCGCTGCCATGCCCGAAGGGACCGGCCTGATTGCTTTTAAGGAGAGATTTCCCGAAAGGTTCTTTGATGTGGGAATTGCAGAACAGCACGCGGTGCTCTTTGCGGCTGGCCTTGCAAAGGAGGGGATGCTCCCCGTGGCGGCCATCTATTCTACCTTCCTTCAGAGGGCCTACGACATGCTTTACCATGACCTTTCCATAATGAATCTTCCGGTGACCATAGGCATAGACAGGGCAGGGGTTGTGGGCGGAGACGGCCCCACGCATCAGGGAATATTTGATATGGCCTACCTCAGGATTTTCCCCAATTTCGTCATCATGGCCCCCAAGGACGAAAACGAACTCCGCCACATGCTTTATACCTCCATATATTATCCCGGACCTTCCACCCTGCGCTATCCCAGGGACATGGTTTATGGGGTGAGGCTGGACGAGGAACTTAAAAAACTGGAAATAGGTAAAGGGGAAATTTTAAGGGAAGGCAGAGATCTGGCCCTGGTAGCAGTAGGGACCATGGTTCGGCCCGCCTTAGAGGCTGCGGAACTCCTCTCCGCCAGGGGGATAAACCCCACAGTGGTAAATGCCAGGTTTGTGAAACCCTTGGACCGGGGTCTTCTTCTTTCGGTAGCTGAGAGTCATGAAGCCGTGCTCACCTTAGAGGAGGGGGTGGAGAAGGGGGGATTCGGTTCTGCGGTCAGGGAACTTCTTGATGAGGAGGGGGTTCAGGTGAGATTCGCAAGGGTTGGGGTCCCTTCAATGCTGATTCCCCATGGGAGCAGGAGCCAACTCCTTAAAGAACTGGGGCTGGACCCTTCGTCCATATCCCTCAGGGCGGAAAAATTCCTCCATGGAGAAAAAGAGAGCTGACCTCCTCCTTGTGGAGAAGGGCCTGGCTGATAGCCGGGAAAAAGCCAGGGCCCTGATAAATGCCGGTCAGGTTTTCACCCCCCATTTTAGGGTGGAAAAACCCTCCCAGAAATTGAGGGAAGACGAAGAACTCATCGTGAAGCAGCCACCCAGGTATGTTAGCCGGGGAGGGCTTAAACTGGAAAAGGCCCTTAAAGACTTTTCCCTTTCTCCTGAGGGACTCGTTTGCTGGGATATAGGGGCTTCTACCGGTGGATTTACCCATTGTCTCCTGGAGCATGGGGCAGCGAAGGTTTACGCCATAGATGTTGACCCGAGACAACTTCACTGGAAGTTAAGGAGTAGGGAAGAGGTAATTCCGGTCAAATTAAACGCCAGATACATCCGGAAGGATTCCATCCCTGAACTTCCCCGTCTTATAACCGTGGATGTTTCCTTTATTTCTGCCCTTAAAATCCTTGAACCTCTTTCTGGATTCCTCCCTGATATTCCCCTTTTGGTTCTGGTAAAGCCCCAGTTTGAAGCAGGGAGAAGCAGGGTGGGAAAGAAAGGGGTTATAAGGGACCCGGGTGTTATAATTGAGGTGGTGGGTGAATTCTGCAGAAGAGCCCAGAGCCTGGGGTTTTTCCCCAGGGCAATATCCCTTCCCATCAGGGGTAAAGAGGGAAACCAGGAGGTTTTCGTGCTCTTTAGAAGAAACCCTCCTGCAGTGGATGTGGTGAAAATATTAAAGGAGAGGTTCAATGAAGGCAGGAATAGTGGCCAAGGGCCACGCTGAGGACCTGGACCGTTACCTTGAAATTGCCTTAAGGGTTTTAACCTCCCGGGGGGTGGAGGTTTTTCCGGAAAAGGACCTGGAGGGAAGGCTTCCTGGTATAAGAGCCCAATATCATCGCAGGGAACTTCCCTTTCATGTGGATTTTCTCATAGTTCTGGGAGGTGACGGGACGCTGCTTTCGGTGGCGGATTCCTCCGCCAGGGCAGGAGTGCCCATATTGGGGATCAACCTGGGTTTTCTTGGTTTTTTGACAGAAATAAAAAAGGAGGAAATGGAACAGGTTCTTCTGGATTATCTGGAAGGTAAGGCCTTCGTGGAACAGAGGGAAATGCTTGAGGTGAGTTTCAGGGGGCAGGCCCATCTCGTCTTAAACGATGCGGTTATAAACAAAAGCGCTCTGGCAAGGATGATTTCTGTGAGGGTTTGCGTGGATGGCCAGGAAATTTCCACCATAAGGGCGGATGGAATCATAGTTTCCACCCCTACAGGCTCCACTGGATATAATCTTTCTGCTGGAGGACCCATTATAAATCCCATGGTTTCCGCCATAATAATAACCCCCATTTGTCCCCATGCCCTTGCTCAGCGGCCTATAGTTATTCCGGCTTCCTCTGAAGTAAAAGTCAACCTGGTGTCAGGAGAGGAAGTTTACCTGACCCTGGACGGTCAGAGGGGAGAGGGTATGGAAGAGGGGGATAGGGTAATAATCCGCAGGGCAGAGGAGAGATTGCTCCTGGTAAGACCAGAGGGAAGGAGTTATTACCAGATGCTCAGGGAAAAACTGGGCTGGGGTAGTTAGGCCAGGACTTTTTCCTGGGGTATAATATCTTTTAAATCGCCGTGGAGGTAGCCATATGGAGTTTAATTTCTCCGAGATAGAAAAGAAATGGCAGAAGAGATGGGAGAAGAATAAGGTTTTTGCCGCTAAGGACTTCCAGGGGAAAAAATACTATGTCCTGGAGATGTTCCCGTATCCCTCAGGGAAACTCCACATGGGGCATGTGAGAAACTATGCCATAGGCGATGTAGTGGCAAGATACTACATGAAAAGGGGTTATAATGTGCTTCATCCCATAGGATGGGATGCCTTAGGGCTTCCTGCGGAGAATGCCGCCATAAAACACGGGGTTGAGCCTGAAAAATGGACCAGGGAAAACATAGCCAGAATGAAACAGCAACTTAAAAGTCTGGGAATAAGTTATGACTGGGACAGGGAGATAGCCACCTGTGATCCCGAATATTATCGGTGGAACCAGTGGTTTTTCCTGAAGATGCTGGAGAAGGGTCTTGCCTACAGGAAGGAGGAATGGGTCAACTGGTGTCCCCATTGCAAAACCGTTCTCGCCAACGAACAGGTAAAGGACGGCAAGTGCTGGAGGTGCGGGACAGAGGTGGAGCCCCGCAGGCTCAAGCAGTGGTTTTTGAAGATAAGAGATTACGCCCAGGAACTCCTGGAGGGACATAAGGTCCTTGAGGGGAAATGGCCAGAAAAGGTTCTGGTGATGCAGAAGAACTGGATAGGAAGGGGGGAGGGGGTTGAGGTGGATTTTCAGGTGGAGGGTCTTGACAAGAAAATCAGAGTTTTCACCACCAGGCTTGATACAATTTATGGTGCCACATTCCTTGTTCTTTCCCCTGAACATCCCCTTATTGAGGACCTTCTTAAGGACAATCCCGAAAAGGAAAAAATACTTTCCTGGTGTTACGAAAAGATAAGGCAGAGCCGGGTTCTAAAGAGGGAGAGGGAACAGGAACCGGAGAAGGAGGGAATTTTCACAGGTGCCTACGCCATAAATCCCTTTAACCGGGAGAGAATCCCCATCTGGATAGGTGACTATGTTCTTATGGAATACGGAACCGGAGCCATAATGGCGGTCCCTGCCCATGATCAGAGGGACTTTGAGTTCGCCAAGAAATACAACCTTCCCATAAAGGTGGTGATTATGCCCGAGGATGGGGACCTTGAACTTCCCCTGAAGCAGGCCTACGAAGGAAAGGGTGTTCTCGTAAATTCCGCCGGTTATACTGGACTCAGGAGCGATGAGGCCATAAGGAGAATGGTGGCCTTTGCCGAGGAGCACCAATTCGGTAACAAGGCTATTTCCTACAAGATAAAGGACTGGGGAATATCCCGCCAGCGCTATTGGGGAACTCCTATACCGGTGGTTTACTGCGAAAAATGCGGGGTGGTTCCTGTGCCGGAGGACCATCTTCCAGTGACCCTTCCCAGGGATGTAAAATTCACCGGGGAAGGAAATCCCTTAGAAACTTCCCCCTCCTTCGTGAATACCACATGTCCCAAGTGCGGAGGTCCTGCCCGCAGGGAAACAGATACCATGGATACCTTCTTTGATTCTTCCTGGTATTTCCTCCGCTATGCAGATCCCCACAACGATAAGGCTCCCTTTGAAAGGGACAAGGCGGAGTTCTGGGCTCCCCCGGAGATATACATAGGGGGGGTGGAACACGCCATACTTCACCTTATTTACGCCAGGTTCTTTACGAAATTCATAAGGGACCTTGGCATGGTAGGATTTTCAGAACCTTTCCCCAGACTCCTGACCCAGGGGATGGTGCTCAAGGACGGGAGGAAGATGAGCAAGTCCCTGGGCAATGTGGTGGAACCTGACGAGATGATAGCCAAATACGGAGCCGATGCCGTGAGGCTTTTCATCCTCTTTGCAGCTCCCCCGGAAAGGGATTTAGAATGGAGCGATGCCGGAATAGAAGGGGCCTTCAGATTCGTTAAGAAGGTCTGGGCCCTTTTTCAGAGGAACATTGATGTTATGAGGGAAAAGGGAGATATAAGCGATAAATTCCCCGAGGTCAGGAGAACCACCCACAGGACCATAAAGAAGATTACCGAGGAGATCCAGGACAGGATGCATTTCAACACCGCCATCGCTTCCCTTATGGAGTTTTACAACTTCCTCAGCGAAAGGGAAGGGGAACTCAGGAATTCTCCGGAGGGAAGATCGGTTTTAAGGGAAGGTTTGATCGCCATGCTCCATCTTATTTCTCCCTTCACCCCCCATCTGGCTGAGGAGATATGGGAAAAAATAGGCGGGGAGGAATTTGTAACCAGGGCTCCCTGGCCCCAATACGACCCTTCACTTCTTGAGGAGGAACAGATTATCCTGGTAGTTCAGGTTAACGGAAAGGTCAGGGATAAGGTAAAGGTAAGGAAGGACCTTCCGCAGGAGGAAGTAAAGAGGATTGTTCACTCCTCGGAAAGGGTAAAAAAATTCATAGAGGGAAGAGAAATATTAAAGGAAGTTTATGTGCCCGGGAAAATCTATAGCATTCAGGTAAAATGAAAAGGGCATTTCTCATTTTGATAATACCCTTTCTTTCTGCCTGCGGTTATCACCTGGCAGGGACAGGCAGCACCCTTCCACCCTATGTGAAAAAATTGTATATTCCACCGGTGAACAATATGACCCCCAGGGCAGAAATTCAGGCTTTTTTCACATCGGCCATAAGGGAGGAGATGATAAAGAGGGGAAAAAAGATCGTGGACAGCGAAAAGGAGGCCGACGCGGAACTTATAGGAACCATAGTGGCCTTCAGGATGAGACCAGTGGGGATTACTACTGCCGGGGAAGGTAGACGTTTTTCCATAATAATCAGCGGGAAATTCTACCTTAAGGACCTCAGGACCCAGAGGATTATCTTCCAGAGTTCGTCCTATACCTACAGAACAGAATATCAAGCAGAGGGAAGCAGGGGGATAAATTTCCTTTCCCTTCAGAGCGACGCTATAGACAGGATTGCCAGGGAATTTGCCAGGTCCATGGTGAGTACTATCCTTGAGGGCTTCTAAGAGCGTCTACCTTTATGGGCCCGATACCCTGGCCCGGGAGAGAAGGTTCAGAACCTTAGTGCCTAAGGGCAGAATTTATTACCTTTTTGAGACCGGTTGGGGGGAAATTCTTGAGGAGGTTAGATATCCATCCCTTTTCCGGGGAGGACTGCCCGGCATAAGGATACTGAATCCCTCAGAGGAAAGGCTCGGTAAAAAAGACAGGAAGATGGTTGAAGAGATTATATCCTTCGGGGTGGTTATTTCATCGGAATATGCGGAAAAAAGCGAACTGAAAAACCTGATTAAAAATTCCCCATGCACCGTGGAATACTACAGAGCCCTTTATGAGAGGGAGCGAGCCTCGCTGGTCAGGGAAGAGATGGAAAAGGCGGGAAAGGAAATCAGCCGGGATGCCCTCATTTATATGGTAAAAACTGTAGGAGAAGATACCTTGGCCCTATGGGGGGAGATTTCCAAACTGAAACATTATCCCTCAGGAAAGATAGAACTGAACCATGTGCAGGAATTAGTTCCCCCTCTGAGGGAATATCCGGTATGGGAACTGGAGGTTGCCCTGGCCAACAGGGATTATCCCAGAGCATGGGAAGTTCTTGAAGACCTCCGCCAGAGGGGACAGTCACCCCAGATGATTACCGGAAGTTTAAACTACATGATAAGCAGGATATGTCGCCGGGACCTCTCCGGGGAACTTTTTACCTTAGACTGGAGGGTCAAGATGGGTTATTCCCCCTGGGATGCCATACACCTGGCGGTGCTGCGGATATTGGAACTCTGCCGCCCATAAGCCTGAAGGATTGTAAATTCATTAAACTCTTCCTCCTGTGGATTCGTATAAATTAGAGAGAAAAACAAGGGAGGAAGACAAAATGAAGAAAATTCTGGCTTTGATTATTTTCGCCTGGGTTGTTTTGGGGAATAACCTTTTTTACTTAAAGGGAGAAGGAAAGGAGAGGTTTGAGGTTCTGGTTCCTGAAACTATTCTCTTAAAGGGAGTTAAGACAGAGTTCAGGGACAGGGAAATAGACCTGGGGGTTTTAAAGGAAAAAGGGGAGATTGTTATAGAGGAAGATGGGGGAAAGACGGTGATAAAACTGGTCCCCTTTAAGCCTCCCTCTTCCACCGTTTCTTTAAAAAAATACACCCACTTCAGGCTCAGGGTCAGGGGGGAAGATGAGATCAGCATAAAACTTCCTCTGTGGCTCCTCAGGGTTTTCTTCTGGTTCGTTCCTCACATTGATATTAGAGGCGTCAATCCCGAGGAGGAAGAGGCTGGCAAGGAAATGCTATATTTCATGACGCACCCGGAAAAATACACAGGGGGTTATGTTGGACCTCTGCGTTTTCTCTATTTCCAGGACGAAAAAGATACGGTGGAAATTGTCCTGTATTGACATAAAATAAAAAGGGTGGGAATAAGGTTAGTTTTCTCTTTCGTTCTGGGCTTCTTTCTCTGGGGAGGTGTGGTTGCGAAGTATTATTCTCTTATGTATTCTTCCCTTCCCCCTTCAAAGAAACTGTCAGGCCTTTACGAAATTATAAGGGATAAACCGGATTTTTATCATGCCTATGTTTCCGCCTCCAGCATAATGGCCTACGGCGGGGTTGACTTCCGTTCTCCCTTTCCCCCTGTTTCTTTTCAGCACAGGTTTTTGTTATTCCTTTACAGAAAAAATCTTTCCCTTCCGGTTAAAGATATAATCCTCAAAATAAAATCGCCTCCACCTAATCCATTTATGGTAAGGAAACTTATGGCCAGTGGATGGAAAGGAAAAAACCCTTTTCCTCCGGAAGTTTCTGAATTTCTGGCCGGACTGAACCGTTCCTTTCCACCTCTTCTCCAGGCCGAAAAAATATACAGGGAATATTCCTCTTCCAGGGATCCTGAGACATCACTTTTCTTCGTTTTCTGGTACCTGAATTCCCTTCTTACCAACAGGAGGGCAACTCAATGTTTTCCCCTTATACTGCAATGGGAGAAGAAGATTCCCTTCCGCTATCCCTTCTGGTTTCTGAAACACTATTATTACGCCATCACCAAGAAGCCCCGGTTGAGGCTCACCTTTATCCTTAAGGCGGCCAGGGAGGCCCGAACCCTTTATCTTACAGACCTGTATCATCTTTACAACCGAATGGTGGCCACAAGTTACGGAAAATTGGGCGACCTTAACAAAGCCCTCTCACGTTTTTCTGAAACCCTTGAATTCTACGAAAAACACGGGAAGCGAATGTCTGAGGTTGATGTCCTTATTTCCAGGGCTTATCTTTTTTATGAGAACTACATTTATCAGTCCGCCATGGAGGACCTGGAAAAGGCCCTGGCTTTACTCGGTGATGTTCCTTCCTACAAAAGGGCTTATATACATTCCCTCCTGTCCCTGGTATATCTTAAAATGGGTAAATACGGGCAGGCAGAGAAAAACGCCAGACTTGGTCTTAGAGAAGCAAAAAAGTTTAAATTCACCGCAGCCTATTTTGCATCCAAACTTGCCCTGGGAAGGCTGGCCCTCATAAAGGGAGAATTTCAGAAGGCCCTGGAAGAAGGGAGGGAACTGGAGAGGCTTGGAAGGAAGCGGGGGGACAGGGAACTGGTTTTTTCGGCTATCTCCCTGGAGAAAGAGGCCCTTGTGAGGCTGAAAAGATACCAGCAGGCTGTCGATAAACTGAAAACTGCCCTTTCTCTGGCTCCTACCCTGAGGGATCGCTTCAAGGTAAATCTTGAACTATATAGAATTTACAAAAGGCTTTCTTCCCTTGGATTTATTGCGGGAGTGGTTTACTCCCTAAAGTCCTATCCTTACATAGTTCGTGCCAAGGGTCTTGCTGAAAAAATAGAGGAAGAAGAAATACCCACCAAGGAGATGAAATACGAATTTCTAAAGAACAAAATGGAGGTTTTTGCTGAATTCGGCAGGGCCTCGTTGAAGGTGGCCCGTATATTAACGGGATTTTTCCTCGTCTTTATGATTCTGGTGCTCGCTGGCATCAGGACCATTAGGAGAAAAGGGAACCTCCTTGGAGGTTACCGGATCATCAGGGAATTGGGCAGAGGGGGGATGGGCAGAGTTTACCTTTCCCGCAGGGTTCAAACAGGGGAGAAGGTAGCGTTGAAGGTCATGGACGGTGTAAGGGATCCTGCTAAGGATATAAAGGGATTTCTCGAAGAGGCAGAACTGCTCAGAAAATTAGAGCACCCCAATATAGTAAGGTTCTTAGATAGCGGTCAGATTGGCTCTACCTTTTACATTGCTATGGAATATGTCAGGGGAAAAAGTCTCTTTGATTTGAGCCAGGGCAATCCTCCTCCGTTTTCACCGAAAGAAATAAAGGAAATCGCCCTGGGGACGACTTCTGCCCTGTCCTACCTGCACTCCATGATGATAGTGCACAGGGATATAAAACCATCAAATATAATGCTGGAGGGTCATTTTCAAAACCTCAGGGGAGTGAAAAGGGGGGATGTTAAACTCACGGATTTTGGCATAGCCAGAAGGCTCGCTGCCTATGTGGAATCCACCGGGACCATCGTCGGGACCCCCCATTACATTCCCCCGGAAACTCTGAGCCAGGGGATAATCACTCCCGCCTCGGATGTTTATTCCTTTGGGGTTCTCCTTTACTGGATGGTTACCGGGTATCTTCCCCACGATTATTCCGATTTTTCCGTCCTTATCTCAAGAATTTTATCCGCCACTCCTTCCCCTCCCTCAAACTTCGTGGACCTCAGTCCGTGCCTTGAGGGGGTTATCATGAAATCCCTCAGCAAAAATCCAGAGAATAGATACCCCAACGGGACAGAACTTTACAGTGCCCTTTCGGACTGTTACGGCGGTTGACTGAACCCCTGACCTGTGGCAAAATATAAAGGACTGCGAAAGTGGCGGAATTGGCAGACGCGCTGGACTTAGGATCCAGTGGGGCAACCCGTGGGGGTTCGAATCCCCCCTTTCGCACTAAGTGATATGGAAACCCGACTGGAAAAAATCACAGAGACCAAGAGGAAATTTTTTATGCAATTAAGTCCTGAAGAGGTCCTTGAGGACTACAATAGAATTCTAAGGCTTTACGCCAGCAACGCTAAGGTGCCAGGATTCAGGAAGGGAAAGGTTCCCTTGGAGATAGCCGAGAGGCTTTTTGGCGAAAAGGCCGCCCGGCGCCTTCTTGAAGAAAAAGTCATTCCAATTTTAAGGGATGAGATAAAAAAGAGGGCAAAACCTGTAAGGAATCCTGTTATTACGGACTGGAATTTTTCCAGAAAAGAAGGCTTGAAGGTGGAGGCGGAATTTGAAGAGGTTCCCGAATACGATGTGGAAGGGTACGAAGGTATTGAAATAGAAGTGGAGAAGGAGGAAATCACCCCTGAACAGGTGGTGGAAAATACACTTAATGACCTTCAGGATCAGAATACAGTTCTGGAGAGGAAGAATGGGGAAGCGGAGGAGGGAGACCATGTCTTTGCGGTGATACAGATGATAGACCCTGAAACAAAGAAAAGATTTCCCCAGGAGAAGTATGTAATCAAGGTGGACGGGAAAGACGAGATCGCCTCCCTGTTCCTGGGGAAAAAGAAGGGGGATATTTTCACATTCAAGAGAAATTATCCCGAAGACCATCCCAGAAAAAAACTGGCAGGGAAGGAAATAATTCACGAAGTCAAGGTGCTGGAGGTAAGGAAGCCCCGGCGGCCTGACCTCAATGACGATTTCGCCCGTAAATTTCGCTATGGTAGCCTGGAGGAGATGAAGAACAAACTCAGGGAAAGGGCGGAGGAGCAATTGTCAAGGAGCCGGGAGGAGAAGATAAAGGGGAAAATCATGGAGGTCCTGAGGGAGAAGAATCCCGTTCCTGTTCCCGAGGTTTTAGTGGACGAGGAATTCAGGAATCTGGCCACCTCCACCCTCATGGACCTTTCCGCCAGGGGAACCCGGATAAGCGAGGAGGAGTGGCTCTCCCTCAGCCCTCGTATAAGAGAAGAGGCGGAGAAAAGGGTAAGGGACCGCTTTATACTTTTAAAGATAGCGGAAAAACTCGGTCTTGAGGTGGATAAAAAAGACATTAAGGAAAGGATAAAAAAGATGGCTGAGGAAAGGGGAACCACCCAGAAGAACATAAGGGAAACCCTTAAAAAACAGGGGATAACCAATGAGGCGTTAAAACAGGACATCCTTATGGACAGAGCCCTGAGCCATATCAGGGAGCGTGTTATAATTAAGGAAGTGGAAAGGAGCGAAGAAAAAGAGGAAAAATGACATACATTCCCATACCTTATGTGATTGAACAAACCGGCAGAGGAGAAAGGGCCTACGACATATATTCCAGGCTCCTTAAGGATAACATAATCCTCCTCGGTTTCCCCATTGACGAGACCACCGCCAATCTTGTGGTGGCCCAACTTCTTTTCCTTGAAGCCCAGGATCCCGAAAGGGACATTTATCTTTATATAAACAGTCCTGGAGGCGAAATCACCGCAGGTCTTGCCATTTACGATACCATGCAGTTCATCAAACCCGATGTGGTTACCATCTGCATAGGCCAGGCCGCCTCCATGGCTGCGGTGATTCTGGCAGCAGGGACTAAAGGGAAAAGGTTTTCCCTTCCCCATTCCAGGATCATGCTACACCAGCCCATGGGGGGATACCAGGGGCATGCTCCGGATGTTAAGATATGGACCGACGAGATACTCAGGCTTAAGGAAATACTTATTGATATACTTCACCTTCACACCGGACAGGACAGGGACAGGCTCGAGAAGGACACCCAGAGGGATTATTTCATGAATCCCGAGGAGGCCCTAAAATACGGGATAATTGACAAAATACTGGTTAAAAGAGAATGAAGAAGGATAAAAGGTGCATAATATGCGGAAGGAGGGAAGGGGAAGCCCCTGCCTTCTTCACCGGACCTGGCGGGAGCATATGTTCCTTCTGCGTTGAGGAGATATATCGCAGGTTTATGGTTCCAAAGCCCAGCCCCAGGCAGAGGCAAATAAAACTTCTGAAACCCCACGAAGTAAAAGCCGCCCTGGATCGCTATGTGGTGGGACAGGAGGAGGCCAAAAAGAAGATATCCGTGGCTGTTTATAACCACTATAAAAGGGTTCTTTCCGGTGGTGTGATTGGGGATGTGGAACTTCAGAAGTCCAACATCCTTCTCATAGGGCCCACGGGAACCGGTAAAACCCTTATTGCGGAAACCCTCGCCAGGATTCTCTCGGTGCCTTTCGCCATAGCCGATGCCACCACGGTAACCGAGGCCGGATATGTGGGCGAGGATGTGGAAAACATTCTCCTTCGCCTTTATGAGGCTGCTGACGGAGACTTAGAATTGGCTGAGAAGGGGATAATTTACATCGACGAAATAGACAAGATAACCCGCAAATCGGAGAATCCCTCCATAACCAGGGATGTTTCCGGAGAAGGAGTCCAGCAGGCCCTTCTGAAAATAGTGGAGGGAACTGTGGCCAATGTCCCTCCCCAGGGAGGTAGAAAGCATCCCTATCAGGAATTCATAAGGATGAATACCAAAAACATCCTGTTCATTGCTGGAGGGGCCTTTGTTGGTCTGGAGGAAATAATAGCCCAGAGGTTGAGGAAGACCACCATGGGCTTTCATGGAAAACCCATGCCTTCCAGGGAGGAGAAATTCCAACTTCTGCAGAGAGTTATCCCTGACGACCTGATAAAATATGGATTGATTCCAGAACTGGTGGGAAGATTCCCCGTGGTGGGGGTTTTTCACGAACTCACCGAGGAGGATCTGGTAAGGATTCTCACCGAACCTGTAAATTCCCTGGTCAAGCAGTATAAAAAACTCCTTGAAATGGACGGGGTGGAACTGGATTTTACCCCGGGAGCCCTGAGGGCCATAGCCTCCATAGCCCAGAAGAGGAAACTGGGTGCCAGAGGCTTGAAGTCAATAATGGAACAGTTAATGGAAGACCTCATGTACCAGGTGCCGGCCTTAGGGATAAAGGGGAAAATAATAGTTGACGAGGAGGATGTTCTTAAGGGAAAAGTTTCCCTTCAAAGGTTAAAGAAAGCGGTATGAGGATAGAATTGGATTATTTACCCCTGATTCCTTTAAGGGATTTAGTAGCCTTTCCCGGGGTGAAATTTCCCTTTATAGTGGGAAGGGAAAAATCCCTCAAGGCTCTGGAAAAGGCCAGGAACTCCAATGGTCTTATTTTCCTGGCTGCCCAGACAGACAGTGAAGTTTCAGACCCGGCTCCTGGCGACATATATACCACCGGTACGGTGGTGGAAATAAAGGATTTAATTCCCACTCCGGGCAGAAGCCTGAAAGTTATGGTGGAAGGCCTTTACAGGGCCAGAATAGCGGAGGTGGTTTTTTCCAATCCGTATTTCTTCGTTGGAATCACACGGGTGGACGACCTTGAGGTGAACAGCGCCCAGATTTCCAGAAACCTGGGGAGAATAAAGGAACTCTTTGACCGCTACAAGGAATCTCATCGTGGGAAAACCCTTGTTCTTCCCGCCTCCAATATTATGAACCCTGCGGCCTTTTCCAATTTCGTGGCCTCCGTCCTGCAGATACCTGTCTGGGAAAAACAAACGCTTCTGGAGCTGATAAACCCTCTTGAGAGATTTTTGCTCCTTGGCCACATTCTGGAAAGGGAAGTGGGAAGAAGCGCCAGAAGGAGAAAAGTGGCCACCCCACCTCCCCCTGAACCGGGAAACGAGGTTGAGGAATTGAAGTACAAGATTGCCACCTCTGAGATGCCGGAGGAGGTGAAGAAAAAGGCCCTTCAGGAGGTGGAGCGCCTGGAACACATGCCCCCCATGAGCGCCGAACTGGCGGTAATCAGAAGTTATGTGGAATGGCTGGTTTCCATGCCATGGAAGAAAAAGTCCAGGGAAAACAGGGACATAAAAAAAGCCTGGGAGATTCTTGATTCTTCTCATTATGGCCTGAAAAAGGCCAAGGAAAGAATAATAGAATATCTGGCCATTCGCTCCCTTATGAAAAAACCCAGGGGAGCCATTCTCTGCCTTGTGGGACCTCCTGGAGTGGGAAAGAGTTCTATAGCCAAAGCCATAGCCCGGGCTACGGGAAGGAAGTTCGTAAGGGTTTCCCTGGGCGGCGTAAGGGACGAGGCCGAAATAAGGGGCCACCGCAGAACCTATGTGGGCGCTTATCCCGGAAGGATAATCCAGGGTCTGAAAAAGGCCGGGGTGAAGAACCCGGTTTTTCTCCTGGACGAAATAGACAAGATGAGCGCTGACTTCAGGGGTGATCCTGCTGCTGCGCTTATGGAAGTTCTTGACCCGGACCACAATTCGGCCTTTCTTGACCATTACCTTGATGTGGAATTTGACCTTTCAGAGGTTCTTTTCATAACCACTGCCAATTACATGCAGGGCATACCCCGTCCCCTTCTTGACAGAATGGAAATAATAGAACTTCCGGGATACACCGAACACGAGAAATTTTACATAGCCAGGGATTACTTAGTTCCTAAAGAGATAAAGGCCCACGGCATAAAGGATAAAAACATCCACTTTACCCGCCAGGCCCTTTATTACATTATCAGGTCATATACCCGGGAGGCAGGGGTAAGGGAACTGGAGAGGGAAATAGGTGCCATCTGCAGGAAGGTGGCAAGAAAGGTGGCCGAGGAAGGTAAGGACTATTTTGAGGAAATAACCCCTGAAAAGGTAAAGGAATATCTCGGTCCCGAAAAATACCTCCGCAGGTCTGTGGAGGGAAGAAGGGAAGTGGGGGCTGCCACAGGGATGGCATGGACAGAATACGGTGGGGACATACTTATAATAGAGACTGCTCTCAGTAAAGGTAAAGGGGAACTTCTTCTCACGGGAAGACTGGGGGAAATAATGAAAGAATCCGCCCAGATAGCCTATACCTATGTTAAAACCAAACTTTCCTCCCTGGGAATGGACCTGTCCAGGTTCTCCAACTACGACATCCATGTTCATATCCCCGAGGGAGCAGTTCCTAAGGAGGGGCCTTCCGCGGGAATTACCCTGGCCATGGCTCTTCTTTCCCTTCTTACCTCCACCCCTGTCAGGCTGGATGTGGCCTTAACCGGGGAAGTTACCATAAAGGGTAAAGTTCTAAAGGTTGGAGGACTGAAGGAGAAGATTCTGGCGGCTTATCAGGCAGGGGTGAGGGAGGTTGTAATCCCCGCTGAGAACGAACCGGATCTGGAGGAACTCCCTGAGGAAATCAGGGAGAAGTTAAAAATTAACCTTGTTAAGGATATGGACCAGGTAATAGATATAGTTCTGGAGAAAAATCTTACGGAAATAAGCCTACCCCGGGCAGCCAATTGAAAAGAGACTGGAAAAAGGTGGAGTTTTTAAAATCTGCTTATTCTAGGAGGGATTTCCTTAATTTTCCCTTCCCTGTTTTCACCTTCTGCGGAAGGTCCAATGTAGGAAAATCCTCCCTTATAAACCTTCTCGTCTGGAACAGGAAGGCAGCCAAAGTGAGTTCCAGGCCCGGGAAAACCGCCTCGGTTAATTATTTTCTGGTGGACGGGAGCCTGGTGCTGGTGGACCTTCCTGGATACGGATTTGCAAAAAGGTCCAGGGAGGAGAGGCTCAGGTGGGCTTCTTTAATGGAGGATTTTTTTGAGTACCAGAAGGGGATAAAGACCAATTTCATACTTCTGGATTCAAGGCTTGGTCCCACTCCCCTTGACTTGCAACTCATAGATTGGTTAAAATTTCTGGGTCAGGATTTCGCCTTCGTCCTGACTAAATCCGATAAGGTAAAAAAACAGGACCTTAGAAAAATCAGAGAAAAAATAAAGGAAGAGTTCTCAAAGCCCGTAATACCCACTTCGGCTAAGACGGGTCAGGGAAGGAAGGAACTCATTTCCTGCATAGAGAAAATTGAGAGAGGTGAAAAATGTTTACCTTAGAAGAACTTGAATCCATGAAATTTCAGGAACTTGTCCAACTGGCCAGGACCCTGGAAGTTCAGAGTCCCACCACCATGAAAAAGGACGAATTGATTTTCAATATACTGGCTGCCCAGGCCAGAAAAAACGGTCAGATATTTGCAGAGGGTGTGCTTGAGGTTTTACCGGACGGAAAGGGGTTTCTCCGTCTCGCTCACCACAGTTATACCCCTTCCCCTGAGGACATATATGTATCCCCATCTCAGATCAAAAAATTTGACCTCAGAACCGGGGATACCATATCAGGGATAGTGAGGGAGCCCAAGGGGGATGAAAAATTCTTCTCCCTTGTCAGGATAGATGCCATAAACTTCATCCCTCCCCACAAGGCGGTAAAAATGAGGAGGGGAATCAGTTTTGAAAAACTTACCCCCCTCTTTCCCAACGAGAGGATAGTTCTGGAAACCGCCCATGACAATCTCTCCGCCAGGGTAATGGACCTTTTTACCCCCATAGGAAAGGGTCAGCGCGCTCTCATAGTTGCAGCACCAAGAACAGGAAAAACCACTCTTTTGAAAACCATAGCCCATTCCATAGAGCAGAATCATCCTGAAATCTACCTGATAGTTCTCCTTATAGACGAGAGGCCAGAGGAGGTTACAGATTTTGACCGTTCAGTAAAGGGAGAGGTGGTCCACTCAACCTTTGACCAGCCCCCAAAACGCCACGCCCAGGTGGCAGAAATAGTGCTGGAAAAGGCGAAAAGACTGGTGGAGATGAAGAGGGATGTGGTTATTCTCCTTGATTCCATAACCAGGATGACCAGGGCCTACAATGCCCTTATACCCACCTCGGGGAAGGTTCTTTCCGGAGGCCTTGAGGCCAGCGCCCTGCACAAGCCCAAGAAGTTCTTCGGGGCTGCCAGGAACATTGAAGAAGGAGGCTCTCTTACCATAGTCGGGACAGCCCTGATTGAAACCGGAAGCCGCATGGACGATGTCATATTTGAAGAATTTAAAGGAACGGGAAACTGCGAAATAAACCTTACCCGTTATCTTTCTGACAGGAGAATATTCCCTGCCATAGACCTGAATAAATCCGGGACCAGGAAGGAGGAACTTCTATTGCCCAAACACTGGCTTCACAGGATATGGTTGCTGAGGAAAGTTCTTTCACAGATGGACCCTGCGGATGCCATGGAACTTCTTCTTGATAAACTCAGGAAAACCAAGAGCAACGAGGAATTTATATCCACCATGGACAAACTTTAAAGGTCCAGGTTCCTTACCTCAAGGGAATTTTCCACTATGAAATTCCTTCTCTTTTCCACCGATTCCCCCATGAGGATGGTGAAGATTTCGTCTGCTTCCATTCCGTCCTCAATCCTTACTCTCATCAACCTTCTCTTTTCCGGATCCATGGTTGTTTCCCATAACTGCTGAGGGTTCATTTCTCCAAGACCTTTGAACCTCTGAATGTTCAGGCCCCGCTTGGCTTTTATAAGAATATTCTCCAGAAGTTCCATCTCGCTTTCAATGGGATTATCTTCCCCGTCCAGGTGGAAGGGAGGCCTGAGCCCATCTATCCCCTGGGAATAACTCATAAAGTCCGGGGAAGAAATGAAGGAAGAATTTATCCTCACAGTTATGGGATACCCGTCCTTCTCGTAACTAACCATGAGTTCAGGTCCTTCCCCTTCCTCGTCTTCCCGGATTTCCACCACATATCCCCTTTCCTCTAAGGCCTGTGCCAGTTCTCCGGCCTTTTCTAAAAATTTCTCGCTATCCCGTATGTCAAGGTCAAGGATTGTGTCCAGGATTTCCTTTTTAAAACCCTTCCTTCCCAGGTAGGAAAGGACGCTTTTCTTGGTGAGAAGGACCTTTAGAAGTTTTTCCAGGTCCTTTCCCCTGAACTCCCTTTCCTTGGTGTAAACCACGAACTTGTCCTTTACCCTCTTGATAATGAAGCGGTTAAACTCCCTCTCGTCCTTGAGGTAATGAATTTTCTTCCCGTCCTTTACCCTGTAAAGGGGAGGCTGGGCTATGTAAAGATATCCTCCCTCAATAACCGGCCTCATATAGCGGAAGAAGAAGGTCAAAAGTAGGGTTCTTATGTGAGCCCCATCAACATCCGCGTCAGTCATTATGATGATTTTGTGATACCTTAACTTGGAAAGGTCAAAATTCTCCTCAACTCCCGTTCCTAAAGCGGTTATTATTGCCTTGATTTCCTGGGAGGAGAAAATCTTGTGGAGGGAGGATTTTTCCACATTGAGAATTTTTCCCTTTATGGGCAGAATTGCCTGAAACTTCCTGTCCCTTCCCTGTTTAGCAGAACCACCTGCCGAATCTCCCTCAACGATGAATATCTCGCTGTTTTCAGGATTCCTTTCCTGACAGTCCGCCAGTTTTCCGGGCAGGGCTGAACTTTCCAGAACCCCCTTTCTTCTTACCATCTCCCTGGCCTTTCTGGCTGCCTCCCTGGCCCTGGCCGAGTTAAGGACCTTGTCCGCAATCTTCCGGGCTACCGGGGGTTTTTCCTCAAAATAGAGGGTTAGACCCTCGTAAACTATGGAATCAACAATCCCCTTTACCTCGTTGTTTCCCAGTTTGGACTTGGTCTGTCCTTCAAATTGAGGTTCGGGGACCATCACCGAGATGATGGCCGTAAGCCCTTCCCTGACATCGTCCCCGGTTATTTTCACTTTGTTGTCCTTTATTATGTTGTTTATGGCCCTGGTAAGGGCGGTTTTAAAACCCGAGAGGTGAGTGCCCCCTTCCACGGTGTTTATGTTGTTGGCAAAACTCAGAATGTTTTCCCCGTAGGCGTCGGTGTACTGAAGGGCTACTTCCACCCTTACCCCTTCTTTTTCCCCTTTTATGTGAATTACATCGTGGAGGGGTTTTTTGGACCTGGTGAGTTGTTTTACATACTCCTTTATTCCTCCCTTGTACTGGAAGCTCTTTACCCGGTCGTTCTGTTCATCGTGAAATTCAATTAGAAGTCCGCTGTTGAGATAGGCCAGTTCCCGCAGCCTCCTGGCAATAACATCGGGGTTGAATTCCACCGTGTCAAAAATTTCGTCGTCGGGCCAGAAGGTTATTTTCGTGCCGGTTTTCCTGGTTTTCCCCTTCTTCTTAAGCGGAGTGACAGGAATTCCCCTGGAATATTCCTGAGTCCAGATGAAGCCCTCCCTTCTCACCTCCAGAACCAGTTTTTTGCTCAGGGCGTTTACCACCGAAACACCAACCCCGTGTAATCCTCCAGAGATTGCATAACTTTTCCTGTCGAATTTCCCCCCGGCGTGGAGCATGGTCAATACTACCTCTGCAGCGGGTTTTCCCACCTCCGGATGGATTCCCACAGGAATCCCCCTGCCGTTGTCTTCCACGCTCACTGCTCCATCGGCGTGGAGAACCACCTTTATCCTGTCACAATAACCGGCTAAGGCCTCGTCTATGGCGTTGTCCACCAGTTCCCATATCAGGTGGTGAAGGCCGTCTGAGGAGGTGGAACCTATATACATGGCAGGGCGTTTCCTTACCCCCTCCAGCCCTTTAAGTACCTTTATGGACTCTTCGGTGTATTTTCTTTTTTCTTTCTCCATAGAACCATTATACCCTTAAGAAGGGATTTTAGCAAGGCTTGAAAAGCCGCAGAACCGCTTGTGCAGTGGATTTATAGAACACCTGCCCTGTGAAGAATCACTGTGTAAACCCATATGAGAGGAATCAGCAAGAGGGTTCTTTCTAAAAACAGGATGAGGAGATGGGTGAATTTTACCGGGATTTCCCTGAACATGTCCATAATCATAGGGCCTACCGAGGAGAAAAAAATCAATTGGGATGTGCTCAGTATGGCCACGAAGAACTTAACCACTAAAGGTGAATTTTTAACCAAAATGGCAGGAAGGTACATCTCCGCAACCTCTATCACCGTGGCTATGGCCAATTCCCCGGGGTGGGGCATCCCAAGAAGTTCATAAAGGGGGACGAAGGGAAGGGCCAGGTATTGAAAAAGAGATGTATGCCTGGCAAGGAGAAGGGCTATGGTTCCTACCGACGCTATGGTGCTTAAAATCAGGGCTGCAAGAAGAAGCCCATCCCAGAACCCCTTTATGAAAAGTTTTGCCAGGCCCGGGCTTTCCCTGGCGGTAAGAAGGGCCTGGTCCACTGCCTGTTTCAGGAGTCTTTCCCTGATTTCAGCCTCGGGTTTGGGAATGGTAATATATTCCTCCGGGATTTTTGAAGTTGGGGGAATCCTTATTATTAGGGCAGCCACACCGAAGACCCCTATAAAATATCCAAGAAAGACCAGAGGGAAGAGGTTAAGTATGTTGAGGGTTGAGGCCACCACCCCCACAAAGCCAATGCTTACGGTGGAGAAACAGGTGGCTATTATGAATGCTTCTCGTTTAGAGTATCCTCCCTGTTCAAAAACATTCCTGGTAAGGTAAAGTCCCACGGAGTAGCTCCCTACCCAGGAGGTTAAGATATCCAGGGCCGCCCTTCCTGGAATCCTGTAAAGAGGCCTCATTAGAGGCCTGGCCAGGGTTCCCACGAAATCCAGTGTTCCTGTGCTGGTGAGCATGTTTATTATGGATGCCCCGATGGGTATTATTACCGCCACCGACGGAAGTAGAATTCCCATCATGAAGTTTCTTATATTCCCGGAGGTCAAGAGGGAGGGTCCTTCTCCAAGCAGGAAAAACACCGCAAATATACTCCCGGTTATTCTAAGAATAAGGAAAATAAGAGAGGTCCTAAATTTGCTTAATTTGTGGGTAAATGGGGCAAGGAGGGAGAGCAGGACCCCCAGTTGGAGTATAAAAAAGGTGTAGATTTCCACATGATGGGGAAATCCCTTTCTTAGCCCGGTAACCACAAGGTCAAAGGGGACGGTAAACTTCCCTCCGGCGGGGATGGGAACGAAGAAGAAAATGACTCCCAGGAAAAAGGGAAAAAGAAATTTGATCCACGCCTTCCCTTTCATATTCAAATGATATAAAATTCACCGGAGCATGAAAATTCTGGCTTCAATACTTCTTGTGCTGGTTCCCCTGAGACTTCCTTTTCCCGCTCAATTTAGAAGGGCTGGGGAGATCGTGGACAGGATATATTTTCGCCAGGCTGCAGGTCCATGCCTGAAGTTGCTTCCTTCCCTGAGCAGGACGGAAAGGGAGAAGTTTATCCTTAATTTCGGGCCTTTCTCAAGAACCCGTGGGAAGTTCTTTGTGAAGGGTTGTGATTGTCTCCCCGGATGTGGGAATTATCCGGAGGAAATGGATCTCCAGGACCTGAGGGAGGCGATGAAAAAGGACGAAACAGGCCGATTGAGGGTTTATGCCTATTCTCCCCTTACCGTGGTTACTCGCTCCCCTGAGGGATACATTACCATCCCCTATAACCAGTTCTTCCAGAAGGATCTCCTTGATCTTTCCTCGGCTTTAAAATCCGTAAGAACCGGGGATGAAGCCCTTGATGCTTACCTAAAAAAAAGGGCAGAGGAGGTCCTGGAAAATAAATTTGAGGAGGGAGATAAACTCTGGCTTAAAATAAAGGGAAAACTCAGGGCCTATTTTGGGCCTGTGCAGGTGGAGGATCCCTACCTGGGGGTAAAAATGGCCTACGGCGGAGTGATTTTCAGGGTTCTTCCAGGGGAATTATTATATAAACCAGAAAAACTGCTCCTCAGAATTCAAAAAACTCTGCCCGGCAGGGATATCAAAAAACTATCTCCACACCCCTATCCAGGGATTTTCAAAGCAGAACTTCTGGGGGCATACGGTGTTTATAAGGCTCCCCCTGCTCCCTCCTTTGCAGTGCTTCCCCCCTTCCTTCCGGATAAAGCCTCTAAATTTCTTTTTATAAATGTTATCAGGGAAAAATACAGGAAGGGAATCTCCATGACTTCCCGGTGGATTGAGGAGCAAAAGGGGGATTTTGTCTCTTACCTGATTTTCCTTTCCCTCCACGATCTTGCCCATTTTCTGAATATAACCGAAAAGATAGGCGGTAAAATTCCCCGGGAAATTTTCGCCGACACCACGGCCCTGAGGATGGCTTTCCTTCTGGAAAAGAAGGGTAAATTACCTGAGGGAAAAGTGGAAGATTCATATCTCGCTCACATACTGTTCTACTCCCTGCTGGGAAGGAAACCGGCCCTGGCGGAGTTGAATTTTCTGCTCTCCAGAGGTGGTGTTAAAATATCCGAAAGTGGTAAAATGGAGAAAATGTTAGCATTCAAAAATGCGATTAATTCCATGTGGAGGTTTTCCCTGAATTCTGTAAGGACAGGCTCCCGCTTTCCCGCAAAGATGAGTCTTCCACAGTCCCTGAGGCAGTTATACTCAGGAATGGATATAATTGACTTTTACCTTAAATCAAATACAATTAATGAGAATTTAACAGGAGGAAGCAAATGAAAAAAATCGCTGGACTCTTACTTATTTTTACCCTCATAACCCCCATTTTTGCCGTGAATGCCAACAAACTCTATGTAAAGGCAATCACCGAGCAGAACCCAGCCAAAAGACTTCAACTCCTGGAGCAATGGCTCCAGTTATTCGGCCATGAGGAAAAGCACAAGGATAAACTTCCCTATGTTTACCTGGGCCTTTACGACGCAGCCCGTCAACTTAAATTCTGTGACAAAATAATCAAATACGGCCCCAGGGCCATAGAATACGCCAAGTCTGATCTGGATAAACCCTTCATTTATTCTAAAATGGCTGACTGCTTTAGGCAGGCTAAAAAATGCGATGAGGCTGTAAAGAATTTTGAAAAATCCATAGAAATCCTGAGGAGAATTCTCGCCAATCCACCAAAGAACCTCAGGATCAACAAATACAAACTTCTCCTGGCCAGCGATCTTCGTCTGAGCGGCTTCTGTTATTTCAACATGGGGAATGTGGATAAGGGAATGAAGAACATGGATGAGGCCGCAAGGCTCTATCAGGGTTTTGGAACCAGGGGAAAGAAAATGGCGAAGATTCTTATTGACTACATAGTTGCTCAGGGAAAGAAGCATTTTAAGAATGGAGATTATTCTACCTCAGCCAAGATTCTCTGTCCGTATTCCAGGAAACTGGACGTTTACGACCTTTATATTCTCTGTGCTATTTCCAACGAGAAACTTAAAGCCCCGGAAGAAAAGGTGATTGAACTATACAAATTGGCCTATCAGAAGAAGAAGGTAGGGGCCATTGCTTATAAACTGGGTAAATACTACCTGTTCAAGTCCATGGATCCCAAGCACACCAAGGTGGTGGATACTGCCACCGCTGACCTTGCCATAAAATATCTGGCAGAAGCCGCAGTTCTTCTGGAAAACAACCCTAAACAGAAGAAACTGTACGAGATTACCATGAAAATGCTAAAGCCCTTCTACGAGAGAAGATATCTCAACGCGAAGGAAAAACCTTCCTTGGAAAAAATATTGAAGGATGCCAGGGCAAGGGTCGGAAAATAAGAAATTAACCCTTGAGGAGGCCAAGAAAGAAATAGAGCGCCTCCGGGAACTCATAAGGTATCACGAATATAAATACTATGTAGAGGCCCAGCCGGAGATTTCAGATTACGAATTTGACATGCTCATGAAAAGGCTGGAAGCCTTGGAGGCCCAATTCCCTGAACTCATCACCCCTGATTCCCCCACCCAGAGAGTTGGAGAGCAGCCCCTGGAGGGCTTCCCCACTGCCGAGCATCATCCCCCCATGCTTTCCCTTGAGAATGTTTATTCCTACGAGGAATTTCTTGAATACCATAACAGGATAAAAAGGATGCTTCCCGGGGAGAAAATTGATTATGTGGTGGAGATGAAAATAGACGGGGTCAGCATCGCAGTCCAGTACGAGAACGGGATTTACACAAGAGCCATAACCAGGGGGGATGGCTACAAGGGAGATGTGGTTACAGAGAACATAAAAACCATTAGGAGCCTTCCCCTGCGGATAAAGGAGACCAGATTCGTGGAGGTCAGGGGAGAGGTTTTCATGCCCAAGGCAGCCTTTGAAAAACTTAACCAGGAGAGGGCGGAGAGGGGGGAGAGCCTCTTCGCCAATCCAAGGAACGCAACTGCAGGTACCATAAGACTTCTGGACCCTAAGGAAGTTGCCAGGAGAAAACTGGACATTTTCTTCTATTACATATTTATAGACGGGGACTACCCGAGGCCAACCCACTGGGAGAACCTTCAATTGATAAAGGAACTGGGGTTCAAGAGAAACGAACTGGTATGGTTCTGTGAAAGCCCGGAGGATGTCCTGAAAATATGGGAGGAATGGAAGGATAAGAGGGACGACCTCCCCTACGATGTGGACGGCCTGGTGATAAAGGTAAATTCCATTGAACAGCAGAAGAGACTCGGAGAAACCGCCAAATTTCCACGCTGGGCCATTGCCTTTAAATTTCCTGCCAAACAGGCGGTTACCCAGATAATAAACATAGAACTTAATGTGGGAAGAACCGGGGCCATAACCCCTGTAGCCATTTTAAAGCCGGTTAAACTCGCCGGGACTACAGTTTCCAGGGCAAGCCTTTACAACGAGGAGGAGATAAGAAGGAAGGACATAAGAATAGGCGATTGGGTGGTAATAGAGAAAGGGGGAGACATTATCCCCAAGGTGGTGGCGGTGGTGAAGTCAAGAAGAACGAGCAAGGAAAAGCCCTTCGTTATGCCCAAGCGGTGCCCGGTCTGCGGTGCTGAACTTTACCGACCTCCTGGGGAGGTGATATGGAGGTGCCCCAATGCCGCCTGCCCCGCCAAACTCAAGGAGTCCATACTCCATTTCGTCTCCAGAAACGCCATGAACATAGAGCACATAGGGGAGGCACTGGTTGACCAATTGCTTAAAAAAGGACTTATAAAGGACCCGGCAGACCTTTATTATCTTAAAAAAGAACAACTGGCCTCCCTGGAAAGGATGGGCGAGAAAAGCGCTCAGAATGTTCTGGACGAGATAGAAAAGAGCAAAAACAATGATCTCTGGCGATTGATTCACGCCCTGGGAATAAGATATGTGGGGGAGAAAACCGCCAGGATTCTTGAAGAACATTTTCCTTCCCTAGATGCCCTTATGAACGCTTCCTATGAGGATCTGATAAAAATACCGGAAATAGGACCCAAGGTTGCCGATAGTATAATACACTTCTTCAAGGACCCGACCAATCGGAAAATAATAGAAAAACTCAGAGCCGCCGGGGTTAATTTCAAAAGCAGGAAAAAGGAGGAAGGCCCCAAGCCCTTAGAAGGAAAGACCTTTGTTTTTACCGGAGAACTGGATAGTTATACCAGGGCAGAGGCCTCTGCTCTTGTAGAATCTCTGGGGGGAAAGGTCTCATCGTCAGTTTCCAGGAAAACCGACTTCGTGGTGGTGGGCAGGAATCCCGGTTCCAAATACCAGAAGGCCCTTAAATTGGGTGTAAAGATTCTAAACGAAAAGGAATTCCTTGAATTGATTGAAAAAACTAAAAAATCATCTTAAAATTTGACAGAATTTTGACAGGTGTTTTACTTATAGGAGTTATGAAAATTAATGTATTACATAAATTAAAGGAGGTAGTAGATGAACGAGTTGAAAATGAGGGGTTTTATACTTCCCCTCGTTCTCGTTTTGTTTTTCTCCCCCCTCTTTGCAGCGAAGCCCAGACCTAGGGTTCTTCATCCTGCAAAGATATTGAGGGGATTAAAGGCCGCGGTAAGAAACATTGATGTAAGGAGACTCAGGAAAATCCCCCCCGGAAAGATTCCTGGGTTTGCAGCCAGGAGAAGAGTAGTCCCAAAATTTGAGAGGAAATTCCACCTGGTGAAGAAGGGAGATTATGACCCTGTAGTTCAGAGAAGAATGCCCTCACGTCTCATGCCAAATCCCCTTACAATCTTCTCGGGTCTTGACCTTAACAACTGGGGCGCAGGCTGGCCCCCGGACACCAACGGAGATGTGGGAAGGTCCAATGTAGGAGCCCAGAACAAAGGCTACTACATCCAGACCGTAAATACCTCCATAGGAATCTTTGACAAATCCACAGGAACCCGGGTTGCCGCCTTCAAATTTAATGACTTCTTTGACGCAACAAATACCCCCTGCGACGACAACAACAAAGGAGACCCTGTGGTCCTCTACGACCGCTACCTTGACCGGTGGATAATCACCGACTTTGCATGGACCAACCAGAACGACCCCTATGAATGCTTTGCCATGAGCAAGAGCAATGACCCTGTCTCCGGTGGATGGTACATGTGGGGAGTGAAGTTTAACGATTACAGCGGAACCAACACACCCAATGTTTTCAACGACTATCCCAAGATGGGTGTGT
>JALVRF010000138.1 GCA_027025175.1 Candidatus Aminicenantota bacterium
ACCCCTGCCTCCCGGGTATACTCGGAAATTATCTTTCTCAGGGCATCATCGCTTATTTGAACCATTCCCTTCTTTATCCCGTTTTCCCTCATCTGTTTGGGAATGAGGAATCTCCGGGCTATGTGGATCTTCTCCTCCTCTGTATAACCCGGTAAATATATTATTTCCATCCTGTCAAGAAAGGCGGGGTGAATGGTATGGGTAACATTGGCGGTGGCTATGAAAAGGACCTTTGAAAGGTCAAAGGGAACTCCAAGATAATGGTCCACAAAGGAATGATTTTGCTCAGGGTCAAGGACTTCAAGGAGGGCAGAAGAGGGATCACCCCGGAAGTCCGCTCCAATCTTATCCACCTCGTCCAGCATGAAAACCGGGTTGTTGGAGCCCGCCTGCTTTATGCCCTGGATTATCCTTCCAGGAAGAGCGCCCACATAGGTGCGGCGGTGTCCCCTTATCTCAGCCTCATCCCTTACTCCACCCAGGGAAATCCTTACGAATTTCCTGCCCAGGGCCCGGGCAATGGATTTTCCCAAGGAGGTCTTTCCAACCCCGGGAGGCCCCACAAAACAGAGGATCGGTCCCTTTATCTTCCCGGCCAGTTTCCTCACGCTCAGGTATTCAAGGATTCTTTCTTTAACCTTTTCCAGGTCATAGTGGTCCTCATCCAGTATCCTCCTGGCTCTTTTTATGTCAAGATTGTCCCTGGTGGATTTGTCCCAGGGAAGGGAAAGCATCCAGTCTATGTAGGTTCTTATCACCCCGGCCTCGGCGCTCTCCGGTGGGATTTTTTCAAGTCGGGAAATCTGCTTTTCCACCTCTTCCCGGGCTTCCCTGTTCATGTTCTTTATTTTGGCCAGTTTCTCCCTGTATTCCTTTATTTCTTCCGAAAGTTCTGAGCCTATCCCCAGTTCCTTCTGTATAGATTGAAGTTGCTGGCGGAGGAAAAACTCCCTCTGCATCTTGTCCATTCTCTTTTTGGTATCCTCCATTATCTCCTTCTGAACCTGCAGGAGTTGAATTTCCCTCTCAAGGATTTCCAGCACCTTCTTCATTCTTTCCAGGGGGTCAAAAATCTCCAGAATCTTCTGGGCTTCCTCGGCCTTTATACCTAAATTTGCCACTATGAGATCAGAAAGTTTGCCCGGGTCCTCTATTCGGTTTACGAACATGAGAAATTCGGGAGTCAGGTTCTTCCCGCCCATTTCCACGATTTTCTCCATGGCGGATTTAAGGCTTCTCTTGAGGGCCTCCACTTCTACTTCAGGGCCCTCCAGTTTTTCCTCCACAGGTTCAATTTCCGCAACGATATACTCCCCCTCAGTATCAATGTTTTTGACCCTGGCCCTTTGAAGTCCCTGAAAGAGAACCCTCTGGGTCCCATCGGGAAGGGTAATCATTTTTGAAATCATGGAAATGGTACCCACCCGGTAAAGGTCGTCAGGGCTGGGCTCCTCTATTTCAGGGTCTTTCTGAGCCAGGAGCAGGATTTTGCGGTGGGAAGAAAGGCTCTCCTTTATGGCATTCAGGGATTTCTCTCTCTTTACGAGAAGGGGGATTATCATGTGAGGAAATATAACTATGTCCCTTACCGCCAGGACTGGAATCTTCTCGGGTATTTCCTGTTTTTCACTCATTCTCTTCCTCCACCTGGATTTTTATTTTTTTATTCGCACGGGAAACTTCCACCTCAAGCACTCCGGCCTTGAGAAAGGCCCGGGCAGTGCCTGGAATGACGTCATCCTTGAGATTAATTACCATGAGAAACTCTCCGTATTCCCTTTCGGTGTGTATTATTTTTTTTACCGCCGGGGGCATTTTTCTCCCTTCAAGTATCAATTTGTTTCCCTCCATTCTGAGGTTAAGGGAAGAAGATTCCACCCCAGGGACTTCAACCAGTACTCTCATTTTTTTCGGACCCACCCTTATGTCAACAGGGGGAACCCAGCTCCCCCAGGCATGGATGTCGTCTTCAATCTTTTCCCTCATCTTTACCCCCTTTTAATACCTCAATTTCCCTGTAAAATTCATCAACGTCCCTGAATTCTTTATAAACAGAAGCGAACCTCACATAGGCCACTTTATCCAGTCTTTTAAGCCTTTCCATTATTATCTCCCCTATTTCCCGGGTAGTGATTTCCCCCTTTCTCTCTTTTTCGGCGAAATTTTCAATCTCGTCGGCTATGGCCTCAAGGGCTTCCATAGAAATAGGCCTTTTCTCACATGCCTTTAAGAGCCCCTTAATAATTTTCTCCCGGGAAAATGCCTCACGGGGGCCATCCTTTTTTATAACCATAAGGGGAATGAGTTCTATCCTCTCGTAGGTAGTAAATCTTCTTCCGCAGGCAAGGCATTCCCTTCTTCTTCTGATTTCTGTCCCGTTCTTTATCTCCCGGCTATCCACTACCCGATCCTTATTGGCTCCGCAATAAGGGCACTTCATTTTCCCTCCTTCCCAGTTTAAAACCTTCCTTTATTCCCACTAAAGCCCCTGCTCCAAGGGTCACCAAAAGAAGTATAACATGAAGGGTAAGGGTAGCGGCTACGGCCCTGTCTGGAGGAAATTTCCAGACCTCCACGATGAAAAACTTGGAAGCCACCTCAAAACCTCCTGCCATACCCGGAGTGGGTATGGAAACCCCTACCAGGAGAACCCCTATGAACGGTATTACGGAGAAAAATCCCCTATCTATCCCAAAGGCCTTAAGACCAAGCCAGTACTGAAAGGCAACCTCAAGCCAGACCACTAAGCCAAGAAGAATAAAGGTAAGCATTTTTCCCGGAGATGAGAAAAAGTTAAGACCTTCCAGGAAGGACTTTCCGCTTTTTTCCAGTTTGTCCCTGAGGCTCCCAGGGAAAAATCTCAGGAGGCTCTTTAACCATCCAAGCCTGCCCTTTTTCCAGAGCCATAACAATAAAAGCACACCTCCTACCAGAGCAATGGTGGTCACCAGACTTACGATAACTATGGTATTCAAATTACCTCTCAGTTTTCCCTTTACAGGGAACAGGAGAAGGTAAAGGAAAACCATAACTCCAATGGAAAAGAAATCAAAAAATCTCTCCACCACCACCGTGGCAATGGAATAGCCGGAAGAAATTCTCCCCTTTTTTGATATATACACCGCCCTTGCTATTTCACCCAGCCGTCCAGGAAGTATGTAATTCACCGAAAAACCCACAAGATTGGCCAGGAAAAATGAAAATACGCCGGGCACATTGTCGCCTTTAAACAGGTATATCCACCTGATAGCCCTCAGCCAGTAAAAAAGAATAAGGCCGGCAGCGAAGCCGAGAAGGTACCACAGGTTGGCGCTTTTTAAATAATTCCAGAAGGCTGATAAATTGGTTCCCCGAAAGAAGACATAAAGAAGTGCAAGGGCTACCAGGCCGGAAAGGGCAAGCCTTCCCAGATTCAGTTTTTTTTTCAATCCTCCTCCTCTCCCATATCAGAGAGATTTATGGCCAGCGAAGTTTCGTAGGAAAGGCAGCACATGAGTCTACCGCAGAGGCCGGAAATCTTATTAGGATTTATCTTAACATCTATTTCCTTCAGAATTCCAGAACTTATGGGCTTGAATTCTTTGAGCACATACATACAGCAGAGGAATCTTCCACAAACCCCCACTCCGCCCAGCATTTTAGCCTCATCTCTTATCCCAACCTGCCTCATTTCAATCCTCATCCTGTATTTTCTGGCGAGGTCCTTCACCAGGTCCCTGAAGTCTATCCTGCCCTCGGCGGAGAAGTAGAACATGACTTTTCTCTCGTTGGTGAAAAATTTAACCCTGAGAAGTTTCATGGGCATTCCCCTTTCCTCTATTCTCCTTCTACAGAAACTGAAGGCTTCTTTCTCCTTCTCCATTTTTTCCCGGAAAAATACCATATCCTTTTCGGTGGCCTTCCTGAGAACCTTCTCCAGTTCCACCTTTTCCCAGGCTTTTTTTACCGCCGGGCTCTCCCGGAGGACCTGTCCCAGTTCTTCCCCATAGGGTGATTCTATGACACAATAGTCTCCTACACCGCAACCTATACCGCGGTCTTCGGCCCTTTTTATCAAGCCTGTATCGTATAGCCTTAATGTTACTATTTCCATTTTTACCTCAAGGGGAAATTCTATCATATAATATTTACCTGATGAGACTTTTCTGGCTAATTATGATGGTGGGAGATGCATTGGCCCTTTCCCTTTCTTTCCTTTTTGCTTATTTTCTGAGGGAAAGAATAGCCCCTGAACTGTTTAACCGGATTTCTATAGCCCGGCTGGAATCCCTGAGCACATATATTCCTCTTCTCATATTAATCCTCGTTCTCTGGATTGTGGTGGGATGGCAGGAGGAAATCTACGAAAACAAGGGTTTCTGGGAAGACCTCAAGGGTATATGGACTGCCGACCTTATAACCATACTGCTTGCCCTGGCAATTACGTACATAGGAAAGAAGGAATTCATGCTTTCAAGGGTGATTCTCACCCTGACCCTTCTCACTTCGGCTCTACTGGTTCCTGTTTTTCGTCTGCTCATCAAAAAACTGGCATTTTCCCTGGGAATTGGTCTCAAGAAGGTGGCCATAATAGGCAAGAAAGAGGAAGCCAACAGCCTTAAACAGGAAATAGAAAGGGAATGGTATGCTGGATACAGGATAGAAGGGATATTTGGGGACATTAAAAAAATTGAAAAGACCCTTAAGGAAAAGGGGGTTAAAGAGGCTTTTATAATATCTTCCAGTTTTGACCAGAAAACGCTGAATGCCCTGGTGCTCAGACTTGAGGGCAATGTGGAGATAAGTCTGGTTCCTGATTTGCACAAATTGTCCCTGGGCTACGGGAAACTCAAAAACCTCGGGATTTACATGGCCCTTACCCCATATCACAGGCTATACAAAAAGGAAGACCTTTTCATCAAAAGGGCGTTGGACCTTTTCTTTTCTCTCATTTTTATTCTTGCTCTTTCCCCTCTTTTCCTCCTGATTTCTCTTATGATAAAAATTGATTCCAGGGGACCTATCCTTTACCGGCAAAAAAGGCTTGGTAAAGGGGAAAAGCCCTTCATCATGTACAAATTCAGGAGCATGTACCAGGATGCTGAAAAAAGGCTCCGCAGAATTCTAAGAGAGGATCCGGAGGCAAGAAAGCAATGGGAAAAATACAAGAAACTGAAAAATGACCCCAGAATCACCAGGGTGGGTAAATTTTTAAGAAAATGGTCCCTGGACGAACTACCTCAACTATTCAATGTCATTAAAGGGGATATGGCCTTAGTGGGGCCAAGACCATATCTCCCTGAAGAAAGGGGGGACATAGGAAGCTATAGAAAAATCATCTTCCGGGTAAGACCTGGAATAACTGGACTCTGGCAAATAAGGGGACGGAATACTCTGCCCTTTAAAATCAGGCTGGCCCTGGATGAATTTTATGTAAGGAACTGGTCCCTGTGGCTGGATTTCGTGATATTCGCCAAAACCATAAGGGCTGTTATAGAGAGAAAGGGGGCCTACTGAATTTGTTATAAAGACCCTTACCTGATAAAATTTTAAGGTGAGACGGAAAGAGATTTTAAACTCTTTGATTTATGCTCTTGTGCTTTCGTTAGTTGCGGGAGCCGTTTTCGCGCTAATCTGGATTTTCCTGAATTCCGGAAAAAAACCAGGAATATATGTGGAAATTCCCCCTAACCTCAGGGAAGGCCTGGAAATCACTTATAACATACCCTTCATTTACTTCACCCGTTATTATCCCATGAAAAAAGAAGCAGTAACCTATATTCTGGAGGAGAATTCTCTTCTCAGAAAGGAGAATATCTCAGGCCTTTTAACTAACCCTAAATATCCTCTTAAAATCAAAGCCGAATATGCCCTGCCCGCTGATTACAAGTTTCAGCCCATAAAAGTGGTATCCCCAACCCTTTACCTTAAAACCCTGAGAGTATACGGCTCCCGGAACCTGGCCAGAAAGTACATGGAGGGTTTGACGGCCAGGATAACCCATCAACTTTTCTCCCTTCTTAAAATAAAGGCTTATTATGCCAGGACCCACATTCAGAATCTTCTTTATCTGCGAACCAGAATTGAAAGGAAAATTAAGGAACTAAATGGGAAGATTGTATTTCTTGAGGGAGTGGGGAAGAAATACGGGAACAGGGAGGGTCCCAATCTGGCCACCTCGGTGGAACCGTATTTTCTCGCATACCTATCCCCTACTCTCCAGGCAAGGGCTTCGTCCATAATAATCCACGAACTTGAGACGGACTCTTCCCTGATCCAGAAAGAAGTGGATTATTTTAACAAGTACTCTAAATTTTACTGGAACATACAGAAGTTAAACTCCTGTGAAGAGGCTGAAGCCAGGGCAAGAAAACTCTTTCCAAAAACCCAGCAGGCAAGGCTTATGGGGGAACTTGAAAGGGACTGCCTCCTGGCCAGAATTTTCTCGGTGAGCATTCCCATGCCCCAGAAGAAAAGAAACGCAAAATCAATAATTTACGTTACCCTGGTGGCCTTTTTCTTCTTCCTATCCCTGTTCCTGCTCTGGTTCACCTTGAAACATGAAGAGTAAAAACAAGCCTTATCTTGACTTTCTCCTCATCCTAATTTTCTCAAGCGTCTCCCTTTTCCCATATGCAGGAAGTTTTTCCCGGTGGAAAAATCTCCTGGTGGAATATTATCCCAATCTTCTTCTTATATCCGTAGTATTCTTTTCCCTTTGTTTCATTCTGGAAGTATTTTCAATAAATTCCCCGTCTTACATGGTGGAGAGGGAATTTTCAATATTCTCCAGGATGGTAAAGCTTCTTGTAGCCATTGCTATTACTTACATTCTGGAGTCCACCATATTTTTCTCTCATAGTCTGGGCAGGAAAACTTACCTTACCTTTTTTCTCCTTTCCCTCGTATATTCCCTCACAAAAAAAGCCCCGGAACTGCCCAGGGTATTGTGGAAAGCAGAGGTTCCCATTGCCGAAATTCTTGAAAAATACCGGATTTCATCCATCTCTGTAGCCGATATTTCCCTGTGTAACCTTGTGGTAATGGATGGCAAAATAGGGGATAAAACTTTAAAAAATATCTTAAGTAAGGAAAAAATCCTTGTATTCTCCCTGGAGGAGTTCGTTGAATATCTTGGAAAGTTAATACCCCTTGAAATCAAATCCGCAGAACAGACTACCAAGGAAATAATCAGTTCGGATAAACCCCTTTATGAGAGAATAAAAAGGCTGATTGAACTTCCCATCGCTATAGTGGTATTTCTCGTCCTTTTCCCCCCGGCTTTACTCCTGGCTCTGATTCATCAAATAGAAAGCCCGGGTCCCATCTTTTACCTTCAGAAAAGGCTGGGAAAGGGTGGGAAAGAATTTCGGATTATAAAGTTCAGAACCATGATACCCAATGCGGAACCGGAAGGGAAACCCGTATTTGCCACAAGGAATGATCCGAGAATTACTAAGATAGGGAAGATTATAAGAAAACTCCACCTTGACGAGGTCCCCCAGTTAATAAATGTGATAAAGGGGGATATGTCACTGGTAGGCCCCAGGCCTGAAAGGCCGGAGATAAGCAGTCGTCTGGAAAGGGAACTAAAACTCTATCCTCTGAGGAGAAGGGTAAAACCCGGGGTAACCGGATGGGCACAAATTCACTTTGGATACGCAGGGGATGACCTCAATCAACATTTGCGAAAACTGGAATACGACCTTTACTACATAAAACATAGAAATCTTCCCCTGGACCTGCATATTCTCTACAAAACTCTTATTCTGTTCCTGAAACCTGCCATGGATTAGTCATAAATTAAAGGTTCCTCCTCGCCCCTCAAGACCCTTAATACCCCTTCAGCCAGTGCCCTCAATTCGTCCTCACCGGGATATATTTTCACAGGGGCTATGAATTCTATCCCGGGAATTAATTTATCCAGAAACCATTGACTGTAGGCTATCCCCCCTGTTATCAAAATCGCATCCACTTTCCCCGAAAGCACCGTTGCCATGGCTCCCACATCCTTGGCTATCTGATAGGCCATGGCCAGTGAGATTTCCTCTGCCTTAGCATCTCCGTCCAGGGCCCTCTCTTCCACCTCCCTGAAATCCCTGGTGGAAAGATAGGAGTAAACCCCTCCCTGGCCGAAGAGTTTTTTCTTCAGGGTGGAAAAATCGTATTTCCCGCTGAAGGCCAGTTTTAAAAGTTGCATGCAGGGGACCCCTCCTGCCCTGTCCATACCAAAGGAACCCTCTTCCATGGAATTGGTAACATCCACCATTTTTCCTCCCTGGTGGGCAGAGACCGAGTTTCCAGAGCCTAAGTGGACCACTATTAAACGAAGTTCCTCATAGGGCCTTCCAATTTCCTTAGCATACCTTTTTGCCACCGCCTTGGTATTAAGGGCATGGGAAAGGACGGGTTTTTCTATCTCAGCCATCCCTGTTATTTTGGCAATTCTGGGGAGTTCATCCACGCTTACAGGGTCAACAATGTAGGCATTTACCCCAACCTCCTTAGCAATATCATAGGCTATCATGGCCCCCAGATTAGAAGCGTGCTCCCCCCGCTCTGCCCTTTCCAGGTCCTGGAGCATTTTCTCGTTTACCAGGTAGGTGCCGCTTTTCAGGGGTTTGAGAAGCCCTCCCCTTCCCACCACAGCGGAAAGGGAAGAGAGGGGGAAATTTTCCTCCCTGAGTATTTGCTTCACTAAGGATGTTCTGAACTGCCTCTGGTCCGCAATCCTTTCAAAACCCCTGAGTTCATCCTCCGAATGTCTTATGGTTTTTCTGAGAATTTCCTTTTCGTCTTCAAAAACCGCAATCTTAGTTGATGTTGAACCTGGATTTACAGCAAGAATTCTATAAGCCATAATTCACCTCCGGGAAAATAATATCAAAATTTCTCAATTATTCTTTTTTCAAAAACTCCTGCTTCAGGCTCCACTCCTATACCGTCACCTTCCGGAATTTCTATGTATCCTGGCCTTGAGAAGGTGAAGGGCCGGGTTATGTCCTGGGTGTAATACCTGGATGTCTGGGAAAGGTCCGCAGGGAGAACAAAGGGCTCCAGGGAGGCTATATGAAGGTTATGGGCCCTTCCTATTCCGCTTTCCAGCATTCCCCCGCAGAAAAGGGGAATTCCCTTCTGGGAAGCGAACTCCGCTGCCTTAAGGACTTCGCCTATCCCACCCATTCTTCCCACCTTTATGTTAACTATGGAAAAGGAGCCCATGTAATAACCTGTCTCCATTAGCCTGACAGACCTTATGCTCTCGTCAAGGGCCAAGGGGGTTTTGGTAAGGCGTTGAAGTTTGCTGTGGTAATAGAGGTCGTCGGGATAAAGGGGCTGCTCAAGGAAAAGAAGGTCTGCCTCCTCAAAACACAGAAGGCGCTCCATGTTTTCCTTCCTATAGGCAGAATTAGCATCGGCTCCTAAGGGAAGGTAGGGGAAGGCCTCCCTGACCTTTTTAACCACCTCACAATCCCAACCGAGTTTTATTTTAACCTTTACCCTTAAATACCCCTCCTTTACGAATCCCTCTATCCTCCCAAGAAGGCCATCAAGGCTCGGCTGAATTCCCACGCTCACCCCTGAGGGAATTTCCCGGCGAGAGCCTCCGTAAATTTTCCAGAGGGGTTTTCCCTCCCTTTTCCCCCTGAGGTCCCAGAGGGCTAAGGAAATCCCGGCTTTGGCCATGGGATTTCCCCTGAAACTCCTGGCCTCTTTCTCGAAACAGATGGGGTCAAGTTCGCAGGAAAGGGCTAAGGGAAAGAGGTAATTTTCCAGCATGTATTTTGCAGAGGCTAAGGTCTCCTCACTGTAAAGGGGAGCCTCCCCTGCCACCACTTCTCCCCAGCCCTTCTTCTCCCCCTTTTTTGCCATCACAAGTATGAATTTCCTCTCCCTTTCCTCCCCGAAACTGGTCCTGAAGGGATGGACCAAGGGAAGGGAGAGAACAAAACCCCTTATTTCCTTTTCAGAATATACCAGCAATTTTCCCTCTCAAAATCAAGGATTTCGTATCCGCGGAAAATTTTTTCCATGGCAGAGTTTAAAGCCTCATACCAGGATTTTTTTTCCTTCAGGGGAAGGGAGTTTATGTCCTCTGGAATCCTGAGGCCCACCACCTCCTTGGAGGGGGTAAAGGGTTCTTGAGGACCATTTTCGAAGAGAACCTCCTGGGGGGATAATTTCACGGGCTCCCTTACTGACCTGGTATCCCATTCCGCCAGGAACCTGTGTGTGGGAACCCCCTTGCTCAAAACAGAGCTCATTTTTCCGTAAAAATCAGGAAGGTATTCGGATATTCTCACCCTGAGTTTATGAAGGTTGAAGTAGGCATTTCGGCACTGAAGGGGGTCAAAGGTCCAGGTTATTTTCCCGTATCCCATCTTCAAAGCTTCCCTCCTCTGGAACTGCTTTATTTCATAGCCTATGCCCTTTCCCTGAAATTCCGGAAGGACCGCTGTCATGTGGCTGTGAAGAACCGTTTCCCCGGCTTCCACTAAAGGGAAGGCTAAGGAAAAACCCACCATTTCTTCCTCAATGTAGGCCCCTAAAACCAGGCCTCCGAATTTAGCCGAGAGGACGAAAATGGGAAGGGGAACTATGTCTATGGGAGAGGAAAATTTCCAGGAGGCTTCCTGAATGGCTATAGCCTTTTCAATTTCCCCCTTCTCCCAGTAATTAATCCTTCTTATTTTCAAGTTCATGCCTCAACTTCTCCTTGATTTTTTCCTCCAGCTGGTTCCTGTTGGC
>JALVRF010000139.1 GCA_027025175.1 Candidatus Aminicenantota bacterium
ACCAAAGGATAGGTCTGCGATTTTTAAGGATTTTTAGCAAAAGATAAGGGATTTCTGTTCGTTTGAGGGGTGGATTTTCGTCTGAGGGGAGTTTCAGGAGGGGAAGTTTTGGCCAGAGGGTGGGTTTTAGGGAAATTTTCGGGAGGATTTATGGGAAATGGGAGGAAATTAATAATAAGGGTCTGTCCCTTTTTGGATTACCGGAGGAACCTGGAAGGAAGATGTTTGACTGATGAGTTAAAATTATACGGGAGAGTCAAAATGGGTTTAAGCGAAAGGCAGGAGA
This sequence comes from Candidatus Aminicenantota bacterium, assembly GCA_027025175.1. Classification (GTDB taxonomy): domain Bacteria; phylum Acidobacteriota; class Aminicenantia; order S016-38; family S016-38; genus JALSNJ01. Next base: position 287 of record JALVRF010000139.1, read on the forward strand.
GGGAAAGGGAAGAAAGAAAGCGGCAGATAAGGGAAGCTGCACTGGAGGTTTTCTCCCTCAAGGGATATGAGGCTGCCACCATGGACGAGATAGCCCAAAGGGCGGAACTTTCCAAGGGTGTCCTCTATTATTATTTCTCCTCCAAAAGGAGGCTCTACCAGGAGCTTGTCCTGGAAATAACAGGGAAGTTCTACAGCGAGGCCGTTAAGATTACCGGGGGGCTTTCGGACTTCCGGGATATAATCTCCGCCCTCCTGGATTTCCATATAAATTATTTCCAGAAAAGACTCAGGGAGTTAAAACTGATTTTCCAGGAGCACTTCCTCGGCGAAAACTTAAAGGAGCAATTAAGCGAACTTAGAAAACCCCTGGAAGAAAAAATAAAAAGTTCTGCCCCTGCTCCCTGGGTTTTTGACCTTTTCTGGACCTACGTCCTCGGACTATCCGCTAAAATGCTTCAGACCAGACCCATTGAAAACATAAAAAGGGAGGCTGAAACCTTTAAAAAAATGATAAAAGGAGAATTTCAATGAGAAGATTTATTGACTGGGAGGTAAAAAATCCCTGGAAGGTAATTCTCATACTTTTAGCCCTGACGGTATTTTTCGGATATCAGATTAAAAACTTGAAGATGAACCCTGATATAACTGCTGCTCTGCCCCAGAGTATACCTGCCAAAAGGCTATACGACAAGATGAAGAAGATTTTCCCCTCCAAGACCATAGCCATGGTCATCTATCAGGGAAATGTATTTTCCCCTGAAGGAGCCTCTGAACTCATGGAACTTACATCATCCCTGGAGGATTTTCCGGAGGTGTATTCAGTAATGAGCGCCACCAATGCCAAGGTCATCCTGGGAACCATGGAGGGCATTGAGGTAAGGGAAGCCCTGGAGGAAAAACCCACCTCACCCCAGGATGTCCAGCGGTGGAAAGCGCTCCTGGCCTCCAATCCCAAGTTCAGAAAACTCCTGATAGCCAATGACGAGAAATCCTCCATGGTTATCGTGTTCCTCCAGAAAAGCGCCGACGAGGATGCCTTTGCCGAAAAACTCCTCGCCTTCGTAAAGAAATTCAATGCTTCCCACAGGGGGAAAATATTCGCCACAGGAGAGCCGGTGATAAACCTTTACATAAGCAAGGGAATAGCCAAGGACATGGGGATATTTTTCACCTCTGGAATAATCCTCATATTCCTCCTCCTCCTGGTGATCTTCACCTCGGCCCGTGGGGTGCTCATCCCCCTGACCGTGGTTCTATCCAGCGTCATCTGGACCCTTGGATTTATGGCCCTGCTTAAAAGGCCCATGAGCCATTCCACGGAAATGCTCCCCATTCTCATAATGGCCATTGGAATAGCCGACAGCATACATATCCTTTCCCACTATTATTTCAAAGCCCCATCCTATTCCTCAGCCAAGGACCTCGTCAGGGATGTAATGTATGACCTCTGGGCTCCTGTGGTCATGACCTCACTTACCACCATGGCCGGTTTCCTGGCCTTAAACACCAGTCACATGGAATCCCTTGAGGAACTTGGGGTTTTCTCTGCCTTCGGAGTCTTCATAGCCCTTATTTGGTCCCTTTCCTTCGTCCCATCGGTGCTGAGTCTGCTCAAGTTGAAGACCATTAAAAGAAGAACCGGCCTGAGAAACAGGGTGAGAAAATGGATGGAGGGTTATTCTCAGGTCCTGGTAAAGAAAAAAGTGGCATTTGCCATAGCCATTTCCCTGATTATTTTACTCTCTGTCTTTGCAGCCTCTAAACTCAGGGTAGAAGCGAGCACCATATCCCAGTTTCCCAAGAACAATCCTGTGAGGAAAGCCGCCGAGTTTGTAAACCAGCACTTTGCTGGAACCACCACCTTTTATCTTTTTGTGGAAGGAAACAGGGATGGTTACCTTAAAAAACCCAGGGTCCTCAGGGCCATGGACAGGCTGCAGAGCATGCTGGAGAAGGACCCTCATGTGGGGGCCACCCAGTCCATTGCTGACTTCGTGAAACTGCTCAACAAAGCCTTCCACAACAACGACCCTGCCTATTACAGGATTCCGGCAGAGGTGGAGACCGAAGTGGGGGAGGACGGGAAAAAATTCACCGTGGAAGGGGAGAAAATAGTGGCCCAACTCCTTCAACTTTACGAAATGAGCGCCTCCCCTGAGGATTTCGCCAACATGGTGGACTTCAACTACAGGAACGGGAGGGTAGCCATTTTCGTTAACACCGACAAAAACTCAGTCCTCACAAAAATAGACAGGAAAATATCCGATTTTCTCAAGAGGCACGGGGAATTCAGGGCTGATCTTACAGGAATGGCCAAATTGATATTGGTGGTAAGGCACATGGTGATAACCGGCCAGTTCTGGAGCATAATAGCATCTTTAATTCTGGTTTGGTTTTTGACCGCCCTTATGTTCCGCTCAGCAATTATAGGCATTTTCAACACCCTTCCCCTTTTCTTCGGGATTTTCCTTAACTTCGCCACCATGGGAGCCCTGGGGATTCCCTTAGATATACAGACCATGGTAACCTCAAGTTTGGCCATAGGGATAGGGGTGGATTACGCCATACATTTCATCCACAGATACATAAGGGAGGTAAAGGAGGGGGATTTTACCGGAGCGGTAAGGCCAAGCATGAGGACCTCAGGGGTTGCCATTCTTTTCAACTCCTTCGTAGTGGCTTCGGGATTCATGCTCCTTGTCCTTTCGGTCTTCAAAGGGGTGAGGGCCATGGGCTTCCTTCTGGCCCTTACCATGATAACCACAGCCTTTGCTTCCCTCACCATACTTCCCATTTACTTCATTACCTTTAAACCTAAATCCCTTATTAAAGCCTCAAGGAGGGTAAAATGAGGAAGATTTTAATAATTTTAACGGCTCTACCCCTTCTGCTGGCGGGCAATTTACCCAGCGGAAGGGAAATAATGGAAAAGGTGGTAAATAAGGCCACATGGAAGGACATGGTGGCTGAGGTGGAACTGATAATTTCCGCCAGGGGAAGAACCAGGGTAAGAAAGATAAAGATGTTCTCAAGAAAACGCACCGCCAGCGAAAACGACACCCTTATGAAATTCGTCTATCCTCCTGATGTGGAGGGGACAGCCTTCCTTTTGAAGGAGCACAGCAAGGGGGAAGATGAAAGATACCTTTACCTTCCAGCCCTGAGGAGAATCCGCAGAATTGCCGCCAGCGGAAAAGGAGGGGCCTTCATGGGCTCTGATTTCAGTTATTACGACATCGGAAAACCGAAACTCCAGGACTGGAATTACAAAAACCTTGGCCTTGTAGACTTAAACGGCAAAAAAGTATACAAAATAGAGGCAACGCCTG
>JALVRF010000140.1 GCA_027025175.1 Candidatus Aminicenantota bacterium
GCGCCGGCACGATAGAAGGATGGGCCCTCAAAACCACTGTATTCCCTGAAAGATCTTCATATAAAAATCCGGCTCCCCTTAGTTCTTCACCCTTCTCCCTCGCAAGAATCATGTCCTCCTGATTGAGGTCCACTACTGAAGGAATAAGCATAGGCTGGGAAGGTATCTCGCCCTTTTTCAATTTTTCATATATCGCCCTTTCCATGGCATTATGCTGATCAACGAGATACAGCCCATCTTCCCTTTCCACCACGATAAATAAACCCCGGACCTGACCCACAACGCGGAAATCCTTCTCCCTCGGAGAAGCAATAAAAAGTTCGTGGGAGGAAACTGACGAATATTCCGGCGAAGAAAAATCAGAAACGACACCGGATGCGGCTCTCACTCCCTTCTCCCTTTTTTCCCCTTTCACCGCAAAATTAAAAAGCGAGAATATAGCACCCGGATCCCTGAACTTAACCTCCCTCTTGGAGGGATGAATGTTAACATCAAAACTGTCCTCCGGAGCCTCCAGGAAAATCACCGCCTCCGGCTGATTAGGACTCTGAATCAAACCCGAATAGGCAGCTTTAAGGGCCCCATAAAATTCCTTATTGTAGACCGGCCTCTTATTGAGGAAAAAGAATTGATTGGGCCTCGGTCTCCCCTTTCCCGGGAGTGAGGAAGACCCGTATAGCCTTAATTGCCCATATTCCCCCCGGATCTCCTTCAAATTAGAGAGAAATTCCTTCCCCATCACCTGGGCAATCCTTTCCCCCAGACTGCATGGGGGATAATTACTCACCTCCCTTCCGTCCCTTATAAACACAAAGTGAACTTCCGGATAACACAGGGAATAGGTGGTAAAAACCCTGGTAATTTCCCTGAGGAGGGCAGAGGGCGACGATAAAAACTTCCTCCTTACCGGAAAATTATAGAATAAATCCCTTACTTCCACAGTGGTTCCCCGGGGGTGAGGAAATTCCCTGACCGGCCCAATTTCCCCTCCCTGACATTCAACGGCAAAGGAACCTTTGTCAGTTCTTGAAATGAGCCTCACCCTGCTCACCGCACATATGCTGGCCAGGGCTTCGCCCCGAAAGCCCAGGGTCCTTATATTCAGCAAATCCGATTCCCGATGGATTTTGCTGGTGGAATACCTGTCAAAGGCTAAGGGCATGTCCTCCGGCTCCACCCCCTCCCCATCGTCAAGCACCGAGATAAGCGAAAGCCCACCCCCCTCAACCCTGAGCACTATTTTCCCTGAACCGGCATCCAGGGAATTCTCTATGAGTTCTTTAACCACAGATGCAGGGTTTTCTATAATCTCCCCTGCCGCTATTTTTGCCTTAAGTTCGTCAGTGAGCCTGTGGATTTTCCCCATTTTTTTATTATACTTTACCGGATGAGAAAGTTCCTTCCCATTTTGCTGATTTTCATCTCCTATTGTTCTCCCAAGTTCCAGCCCGATAAGTTCTCCTTTCCCTTAGAGGAGGAATCACACATAGAACTAAAAGGGGTTCCCATTTATTTTGACGGGGAAAAATGCATAACTGACAGGGGCTGGTCTGCGATTATCCAGGAAGAAAACGGGAAACTCAATTTTAAGGTATCCCAAAATCCGGAACTACCCATGACCACCACCCCAAAGGCAAACGGAAGTCTCAGGGTCGGTGAGGATGAGTATTACGGAACGGTTGACGGATGGGTGATAAGAAAAAGAAGAGGAAAGATGAAATGGAGAAGAAAAATAGGGGCTGCCGTTACCGCAAGGCCTGGCTTCTGGAAAAATTACCTTTTTGTTGCTTCCCTTGATGGACACATTTACGCCTTTAAGAGAAGCACTGGAGCCCTTCTGTGGATAGGTGAACTTCCGGGGAGGGGAAAATACCCCCCACTGGTCATAGATGAAGTCGTTGTGGCTCCATCCCTTTCAAATAAAATCCGGGGCTTCTTTCTCAACGGCAAAAAAGCCGGTGATTTTAAACTGGAAGGTGTTCTCAAGTTCCCCCTTCACGAACTACCCGGGAAAAGGCTGGCAGGGGTGGTTTATTCCTGGGAAAAGCAAAATACCCTTCTTCAAATTCTAAGGAAGAAAATGGGGGTTGAGATTGAACTTTCTCCTTCCGCAAAAATTAATACCCGGGAAGGGGCCGAAATCAAGGCCAAAACCTTTGGATTTTATTCTCCGATCATAATCTTCAGGGTAAACGGTAAAATCCTTTCCCGGGGGGAGGACGACAAGGTCCTGTGGCTTCCCTCCAGGGAGGGCATATTCAAGATAGAGGTAGAGGTTGAAGAAAAGGGATACAGAAGGAGTGCCTTCAAATTGGTCCGGGTTCTGTCTCCGGAAAAGGAGAGGGCCAGGGCATTGCTCCGTCTGAGGCAATCTTGCTATTGGAAAAAGTAGTTTGTTAGAATAGCCAGATGAAGGGAAAAAGGCTGGAATTTCTCCTTCTCATTGCTCTTTTTTTCACGGTTCTTTCGGTTAACATTTCCGTGATTGGGGGTGGTTTTCTCTGGGATGATTTCGCCCTTATAGTAAATAATGAAAACATAAGGCACATTAATTTAAAGGATTTTTTTACTAAGGGCTTCTGGGAAAACGCCGAAAAGGGAATACGGACAGGAGGTTATTACCGACCCTTAATTCTCCTCTCCTACGCCGTTGATTACAAACTATACAAACTTCATCCATGGGGTTATCACCTCACCAATTTGATAGTATTCCTTTTCTCGGTTTTTCTTCTATTTCTGGTAATAAAGAGGATAGAGAAAAATTTTCTTTTAGCTTTTATCGGGGCTCTTTTTTTCGGGTTGCATCCCATGGCCAAAGAACCCATGGGCTGGATCGCCGGAAGAACCGATCTATTTGCAGGTTTTTTCCTGCTTTTTTCCCTCCTGGTTTTTCTCCACTACCTTGAAAAAAAGAAGTTGTGGCTAATTTCCCTATCCCTTCTGTTCTTCCTCCTTGCCATGTTCAGCAAGGAAGCCTCCTATATTTATCCTCTTTTTATCGTGGCTTTGATTTTGTATAAATACAGGGAAAGATTCTGGAAACTAATCCCTGAAATTTTGAGCTTCGGCATAATAGCATTGGGTATATTCGTTCTTTCCGTGAAAATAAGCCTGAGGCCCGGGGCCTTTTATCCACCCAGGGCTTACGATTTTCTTTCTAATGCCCTTAAAACCCTGGGCTTTTACTTCACAAATGCCATTCTTCCCCTTTTCACCTCCCCGGTTCCCGATTTCGTAAAAATCCTATCCACAGGGGGAATTTTCATCTGGATAGGCCTTGTATTCCTTGGCCTCTTACTTCTATTTCCCTTTCAAAAAACCAGGAAAATAGGTTTTTATGCCTCCTCTGGCCTGATTTTCCTGATTCCGGCCCTTGCCCCTCTTGTCCTGACCACCCCTACACCCATAGCCAACAGGTTCGCGTATATATCCCTGTTTTTCCTATCCCTACTGCCCTTTCTTGTTCTGGAAAAACTCCTCAAAAAAACCGTAGCCCTCATCCTGGTGCTTGCGCTCCTTTTGCCGGTAGGCGCCCTATCTTTAAAGTTCAGCAGACTTTA
>JALVRF010000141.1 GCA_027025175.1 Candidatus Aminicenantota bacterium
ATAGTAAAAATTCTCTCCTCAGTTTATGAAATTGAGCCCCTTATGGCCCAAGGCAAGGATAAAACCCTGGAGTCCCTGAGGAAATTATCTCCCGAAGTGGTTATAGTAGCAGGCGGGGACGGCACCATAAACAGCACCCTTCCCTACCTTCTTGAATCCGGAGCATTTCTCGGAATAATACCCTTTGGTTCTGGAAATGGACTCGCGAGAAACCTGCACATCCCACTTAACTCCACGAGAGCAGCCCAGAGACTAATCAGGCCCAAAAAACTCAGGGTGGATGTGGGTATAATAAACGGCGAAATTTATTTCATCAATGTAGCGGGAATTGGTTTTGATGGGTACATAGCCCATGAATTTGATCAGATGGGGAAAAGGGGAATTTCCCCCTATGTTTACGCAGCACTTAAGGGATATTTTAAGAAAGAAGAATTTCGCTACGAAACCCAGGGAATCAGTGGTGAAGCTTTTCTCATAGCCTTTGCCAACTTCCCCCAGTATGGAGGGGAAGCAAGGATTGCCCCAGGAGCGAATCCCTCGGACGGAAAAATGGATGTGGTCTTTATCAAAAAACCAGGGCTGGGATATACCCTGGGCAACTGGCCCAGGTTGTTTGTGGGGGGAATAGAAAAATTGAGGGTTTTTTCAAGGTTGAGGGTTTCCTCCCTCTCCCTTGAGGTATCCCCTCCCCAGCCATCCCATTACGATGGAGAAAAAGGCCCTCTCCTTTCCCGAATAGGGCTTCAGGTTAAGAAGAGGGCCATTAAAGTATTGAGATAATCTATTCTGTGGCCTTCTGAGTCAAAATACCGAGAACCTCTATTCCCTCTCCGCGTATCCTCACCAGGACATCGGAAATGGTATTAAAGGTAACATCCTTATCAGCCTTCAGATAAACTATTTTCTTATCCATATTCTCCAGGGCTTCCGCAAGTTTTGGGCCAAGGTCATCCAGGAGTTTAACTTCCTCAATTCTACCTCTGTTGGAGATGTAAAATCTCGGTTTATGAGTAACTTCATCCAGGGAAATTCCCACATAGACCATATTGGAAGGTTCGGGCATGTTCGTGGTGTTTAAGGCTTCGGGAAGACGAACCACAACTCCAGAGGCAACCATAGGGGTGATTATCATGAAGATTATCAGCAGAACAAGAAGAACATCGCAGAAGGGAACTACATTAGGTTCAGATTTTACGCCAGCGCCGATTTCGGCTCCCATTTTTTACTCCGTTACGCTTCTATTTCTTTGGAGAAGAAATCTATTATTTCAGAACCTGCGTTGGACATCTCTGCAGTAAGGATTTCCACCTGAGCCAGGTAGAAGTTGTAGAACCAGACGGCAGGAATAGCCACGAAGATTCCTGTTCCAGTGGTTATAAGAGCCTCGGCTATACCAGCGGCAACGGTTCCAATTCCTCCTGCCCCGGTAACTGCCATGCTGTGGAATGCATTGATGATTCCGAAAACGGTTCCGAAAAGACCGATAAATGGGGCGGTAGAACCTATGGTAGCAAGGGCATTGAGTCCCCTCTTGAGTTCTTTGTTAACCTTCACAGTAGCCCTTTCTATAGCCCTCTGGGTGGATTCCAGTCTTTTCTCCAGGGGAACTCCCAATTCTGCCTGATGCTGGTATTCCTGAAGGGCAGCAGCAACCACCTTGCCCAGGTGGCTCTTGCGGAAGTTCTTGTTGGTAGCAAGGGCTATGGCCTCATCCAGTTTTCCTTCTTTAAGGAGATTGGTAAGTTTGGGTGCCAGTTTTTTGCTCTGTTTCTTAACCGCCGAATAATAGATAAACCTTTCAACTCCCACGGCAACGGTCCAGATGGAGAGTATGACTAAGGTAAGGAAAACTCCCTTGGCTATCAAGCCCATGGATGCCCACAGTTCTGTTAATGTAAATTGCATTCTCTATACCTCCCTTTTGTTTTTATCTTGTTAGCCGGAACTTCACCCTTAGAACGAATCTAACCGGCCTTGGAATTCCATTAATTATCATGGGTTCAAACTTCCACTGTCTTACCGCGTCTACGGCAGCCTTGGTAAGCAGGGGATGGGGAGAACTGAGAACCTTTACGCTTACCACATTGCCGTAAATGTCAGTTACGCACTGGAGGACCACATCTCCCTGGACTCTTATTTTGGCTGCTATAACAGGATAAACAGGAGCCACCCTCTTGATTATTTTAGGAGGCTGAACAACGGTCTGAACGTTGTCCAGGTTATCGTCTCCCACCCGCTCAATGAGGCCGGTAAGGGAGCCATCATCAACGCCTCCCGGAATTCCCCCATCAACTCCTCCAGGAACCCCTTCATCTCCTACGCCCTTAAGGCTCGCTATAAGCCCCACATCAGTGTCCTGGGGCTCTTCCTTGGGAATATCCAGGGGTGCCACCAGTTGCTGGGTTTTCTTGGCCTCAGCCTTTTTCTTCTTCAGTTGTTTTAATTTTTCCTCAAGTTTCTTGTTTATCTTCTTGCCTCCCTTGGGTGGTGGAGGTGGTGGAGGTGGTGGAGGTGGTGCGAGAAAGGCCGCATTAACCTGATACTTGGGAAGTTTAGAAGAGGTAAGTATGGGTATTACTATCATCGCTCCGATAAGAGTCGCATGGAGCAGAAAAGAAAGTATTGTTGTAATCCCCGTCTTTCCCTTCTCCTTTTTAGGCGTTGAAGAAATCATCCATTCTGTAAACATTTTTTCCTCCTACACCATTATTATAGAAATTTTCCAGGCAAAAAACAAGGTTTTTTCTCTTCCTTGACACCGGGCTGAGCGAGGGTTTAAATTAATCATGGTCTTTATTTTATCAGAGAGGAGGACTTATGAAAAGAATGAAGAGAATTCTGGTAACCGGAGCCAAGGGGCAGATAGGAAGTGAACTGGTTCCTCTTTTAAGGGAAAAATATGGGCATGGGAATGTAATCGCTTCGGACATTAAAGATGAGGAAGAAGGGGATGCCCCTTATGAAATCCTTGATGTGAGGGATGGGAAAAAACTGGCAGAGGTGGTGGACAAATACGGAATTGACACCATATTCCACATGGCGGCGATTCTTTCCGCCACCGGTGAAAAGAACCCCCAACTGGCCTGGAATGTAAATGTGGGCGGTCTCTACAATGTCCTTGAGGTGGGAAAGGAAAAATCCCTGTTCAGAATTTTCATACCCAGTTCCATCGCCGCCTTCGGTCCGGAAACCCCGAAGGTCAATACCCCCCAGGAGACGGTCCTCAAACCAAGAACAATGTATGGGATAACCAAGGTTATAGGGGAAAGATTGGGGGAGTATTATTTCTGGAAATACAACCTTGATGTAAGGGGGGTAAGATATCCTGGAATCATAAGCAGCAAAACCCTTCCAGGGGGAGGAACCACCGATTACGCGGTGGAGATTTTCTACGAAGCCCTGAGGAAAAAGCGCTATACTTCCTTTTTAAAACCTCAAACCCGACTTCCCATGATGTACATGCCGGACTGTCTTAAGGCCACCCTTATGCTCATGGAGGCTCCC
>JALVRF010000142.1 GCA_027025175.1 Candidatus Aminicenantota bacterium
GGATTTCGGGGAAATGGGAGGAAATTAACAAGAAGGGTCTGTCCCTAATCGAGGGGAAAGTTTTTGGGAAGAGGGAAAGGGAGAAAAATGGCGAAAAGTGGTCTGTCCTATCCCTGTCTACAAGTTAGTTTTCAAAACAATTTAAGTAATTGACAGTAACCACGGCTCCTTTTAAAATTTCAGGGATGCACATACCTGATGGTTTTCTTTCTCCCGAAACCTGTGTGGCCTCATACGCAGTGGCTTTTCCTTTTGTTTATTATTCGTTTAAAAGGGTGATTAGGGAAGAGCATCTGGCAAGACTGGGGGTGCTTTCAGCCCTTTCCTTCGTGGTCATGATGATAAACATTCCCATTCCAGGAGGCACCTCCGGACACGCCCTGGGAACATCCCTTCTGGCCATATTGTTCGGGCCGTGGAAGGCGGTGGCTTCCCTATCGGTGGTCCTCGCCCTCCAGGCCATTATTTTTGGCGATGGGGGCGTAACCACTTATGGGGCCAATCTGATTACCATGGGTATAATCCCGGCCTTTGTAGGGTACTGGACATGGTTAATAACCAGGAAAAGGGAAAAACTTTCCTATTTTTTGAGCGGATATGTATCCCTGGTTTTCTCTTCCCTTATCGCTGCTCTAATCCTCGGCCTTCAGCCCATGATTTTTCACCATGGCGCTCTTCCCCTCTATTTCCCTTACGGTTTTAAAATAACCGTCCCCGCCATGCTCGTTCCATCCCTGCTGTTTTTTGCTCCCCTGGAAGGGATTTTAAATTTAGCGGTGCTTTCCTACATTAAGAAAAATGAAAAGGGAAATTAAACTCCTTCTTTTCTTCCTTTTTCTGGTTCCCCTGGGGCTTCTGGGGGGAGGAGCCTGGGGGGAATGGGCAGGGGAGGAACTAAAGGAAATGCTGGGTTTCATCCCCCCGGGTTTTAAAAAACTCTCGGGATTGTGGAAGGCGCCCATCAGCGATTATTCCCTGCCATTTCTTGGAGGAGTTCCATCGTATTTACTCTCTGCTGTGGTTGGGATTGGGTTGATCCTGCTGATTTTTCTTCTCCTGGACAGGATAAAAAAATGATAGAGGCCGGTTTATTCGTCCTTTTCCTCGGTCTTCTCTTTTTTCTTTCCATCACCCATACCTGGTATATTTTCGTCCCCATAATTCTCCTTTCTCTACCCTTTTTAAAAATTAAAAGGCTCCTTACTCTTTTCCTGCTTCTGGCGGTAATATCGTTTCCCTATGTTTTTTTTCATCCCGGTGGGGTTTCCCCATGGCACTGGTTGCTTATTTTTGACCTCAGGGTTCTTGCCATGAGTTTTTCCTCAGTGGCTTTCTTTTCCCTGATCAGTCCTCCGAGGGTTTTCTCCTTCTCCCGAACCCTTATGGCTGTTTTTTCCTTGGCCTATGCCCAGTATTCCTCCTTCAAAAAAACTTATTTTTCCTTTCAACAGGCCCTGCGCTCCCGGATAGTTAACAGGCATCTTGGAAAGGCCTTCTTTCCCTATGCCGGGGCAGTTTTTGATTATTTTCTAAGAGTTTCGGAAAGAAGGGGAGAGGAAATAAAACAGGCCCTACGTTCAAGGGGGTTTTATGTTCAGGGTTGAGGACCTCTGGTTTTCCTATGGTGGGGATTATGTCCTCCGGGAGATTAATCTGAAGGTGAATGAAGGGGACAGGCTCGTGCTTCTGGGGGGTAACGGGTGTGGAAAAACCACCTTGCTTAAAATCCTGGATGGTCTTTTCTTCCCCCAAAAGGGCAGGGTTTTCTGGAAGGAAAAAGAGTTAAAACCAGGAACCTTAAAAAAAATTGAAAGTGAATTCAGGAAGTCCGTGGTCCTCCTTTTTCAGGATGTGGAGGTAATGCTCTTTAATCCTACGGTAAGGGACGAAATTTCCTTTGGCCTGAGGCAGATGGGAATCAGGGATATTGATGCAAGAGTTGAGAAATGGGGGGAAAAATTGGAAATTACCCATATTTTTAAAAGACCCCCGGCAGAACTCAGCATCGGCGAAAAAAAGAAGGTGGCTCTGGCTTCCATTCTCGCTTTAGAGCCAGAGGTGCTCCTCCTTGACGAGCCCCTTTCCAACCTTGACCCCAGGAGCAGCGGGAAGATTCTGGACCTTTTATGGGAATATCCAGCCACCACGGTGGTGGCTACCCAGAACCTGAGCCTGGCCCCGGAGTTAGGGGAAAGGGCGGTTCTCCTTTCTGAGGACCACAGGAAGATATACGAAGGGGATTTTGAAAGTCTCTTATCGGACAGGGAACTTCTACTTAAGGCCAATTTGTTGCACATACATCGCCACCGGCATGGGAGGGTCGTACACCGCCATTTTCATCCTCACGATTGGGAATGAAGTGTATAATTAATCCATGGCACACGGCAGCAAGAAGGTAGTGTTTTTCGCCCTGGGGGCCAACCTGGCCATAGCCCTTTCCAAATTCATAGTTTATTTCCTTACGGGCTCTTCCTCCATGCTATCCGAGGCTATACACTCCACAGCGGATACAGGGAATCAGGTCCTTCTCCTGGTGGGAATGGCCAGGAGCAGAAAGCCCGAGGACGAAACCCACCCCTTTGGTTATTCCCAGGAGAGATTTTTCTGGGCTTTTCTCGTGGCGGTTCAACTCTTTGCCCTGGGAGGGTTGTATTCCATCTGGGAAGGGATAAAGAAGATAACCCATCCCCATCCCATAAATAGGCCCTTTCTTGCGGTAGGGCTCCTTCTTTTTGCCATGGTGGCAGAGGGTATTTCTTTTCTCAAGGCCAGCAGGGAACTTCACCGGAAGAAAGGAAATCTCAGCCTTTTTGCCTTCCTGAGGAAGACCGCCACGGTTGAGGTTATGGTGGTTTTTCTTGAGGACCTGGCAGCCCTAATTGGTTTAACCATCGCCCTTTTCTCCGTGCTCCTTTCCCGTTTTACCGGTCTTGCGTTCTTCGACGGGCTTGGTTCCATCCTTATAGGTCTCCTCCTGATTGGGGTGGCCTTTTTCCTGGGTTCGGAGATGCATTCCCTTATGGTGGGGGAAGGGGCCCCTGAGGAGGTTCTCAGGGAGGTGGAAAAAATCCTTTCAGAGCAGGAAGGGGTGGAAAGGGTGGTTTACCTGAAGTCCCTCATTTTGGGGGAGGATAACATCCTCCTGGCAGGAAAGGTGCTTTTTCCCCGCAGCGTTTCCATGGAAAAGGTAAGTTCATCTATTGACCGGGCGGAAGAGGAGATAAGGGAAAAATTCCCTTCGGTGAAAAAAATATTCATAGAGGCTGATGTTCCCAAATGAAGATTAAATTTCTTGGAACCGCTGGTGCCAGATATGTTATGGCCACCCAGTTGCGTTCTTCAGCAGGTATTTATCTGGAGGTTAACGGCCAAAAAATCGTCCTGGACCCTGGCCCTGGAACCCTGGTCAGAATGGCTAAATCAAAGCCCAGAATTTCCGCCTCCTCCCTGGATGGGGTCATTCTTACCCACATTCACCTGGACCACAGCGGGGATGT
>JALVRF010000143.1 GCA_027025175.1 Candidatus Aminicenantota bacterium
CTGGCTTACTGGCTTTACATTGTCCACGGTGTGGGGAGCTGCAACCTGGGGTTCAAGTCCGGTGATATCAAATTCCAGAATCCTCTCGTATTCTGCATCCGGGTCAGAATATACGGGCTTAAAATCATCCCTCGCCCTCTTCTTAACATATTCCAGAGTTTTATTGTCCGGGGGAACATATCCCGCCTTTGCCCCCATCTCAGCCGCCATATTGGCCAGGGTTATTCTGGAGGCTATGGAGAAATTTTCCACCACAGGACCGGTAAATTCCACTGCCCTGTAGGTAGCCCCATCCGCCCCTATGGTCCCTATTATGTGAAGTATAACGTCCTTGGCATAAACCCCTTTGGGAAGTTCCCCCTTTATAATAATTTTTATGGTCCTGGGAACCTTCATCCACAGTTCTCCAGTGGCCCATATGGAGGCCATCTCTGTTCTCCCTATACCCGCTGAAAAAGCCCCCACTGCACCGTAGGAAGTGGTATGGGAATCTGAACCAAGCGCCAAAGAGCCAGGAAGGGCAAATCCTTCTTCTATGAAGACCTGATGGCATATTCCGTGGTTTATATCAAAGAAGTTTTTTATCCCCTGAGACCTCACGAAGTCCCTGATGAACTTGTGATTCTCCGCATATTCCACAGTGGATGGGGGAACCACATGGTCAAGGATTATCACTATTTTCTCGGGGATGTCAACCCTTTCCAGCCCGATTTTTATGAAATGCCTTGCTATGGCTGCGGAGTTGTCGTGGGACATGACGAAGTCCGGCCTTGCCATCACAATGTCACCGGCCCTGGCATCGGTGCCGGACTTGAGAGAAAGAACTTTTTCGGCAAAGGTCTTGCCCATTTTATTCCTCCCTGAAGGGCTCAAAATTGGCAAAATCGCAATGATAAACCACGAAGGCCTCGGGTATTCTCTTTACATGATTTCCTTCCTTTGAATGGGCGGCTATAATGTGGCAGACCTCATCGGGAAGGCCAAGGGACCAGGCAAGAGCCGCTCCTGAGATGGGATGGCGGAGGAGTTTACCCCTTCTGCTCTTGACGAACCTGCCCTCTCTTTTCTCGTATTCCATGAGTTTCCCCACGTCGTGAAGAATGGCTCCAGCGAGAAGAATATCCCGGCGTAGGGGATTCAAACCACCATAAATCTTTTTATATGACTCCCAGACTCCCATGGCACAGCCAGTAACAGCCCTGGTATGCATAATCAGATTA
Organism: Candidatus Aminicenantota bacterium; assembly: GCA_027025175.1. GTDB lineage: Bacteria > Acidobacteriota > Aminicenantia > S016-38 > S016-38 > JALSNJ01. The sequence goes on from JALVRF010000143.1 coordinate 1,221, forward strand.
ATAGGGGTATCCGGTATAAGAAGGGTAAAGGGGATGGTTTGCAGATCTTCTTCACTCCATCCTCCCAGCAGTATAGCCCTTTTCCAGGCCTCAACCACTTTTTCCCTGAGTTCGCTATCCTCAATCATCTCAATTTCCGGAATAAGGGTGGTTATGCTCATGTCCTCTCCTTTCAACAAAGTTCAGAAATATTCTATCCTATAAGAAAAACGAGGTAAACCTCTTTGAGCCAACGCTACAAAGGGGTAAAATTCTGGTGGACATGTTTAAGAATTTTGTAAATTCCAGGCTGTTTTCTTCATACTTTGCATATAGAAGTCTTGCGTCTCTGGGCTTGATTTTAGTATTCGCCCTTCTTCACAGGTTTATAGTTTATCTCGTTGCCCGAAGCGAAGCGGATCCTGTAACCAAATACAGGGCGAGGAAGTTCTCTGCTTATCTTCTGACTTTTACGGCGTTTATTCTGATTTTCCTCCTCTGGTCCACATCATCTGGCCAATTTATTACAGTAGTGGGTCTTGCTTCCGCAGGTCTTGCTGTGGCCCTCAAAGACTTAATAGTGGATTTAATGGGATGGATTTTTATCATGGTAAGAAAACCCTTCACCTTAGGAGACAGAATAGAAGTTAACGGGGTAAAGGGGGATGTAGTGGACCTGAGAAGTTTCCAGTTTTCTCTCCTGGAGGTAGGCAACTGGGTTAGTGCAGACCAATCCACAGGAAGGGTGGCCCATATACCCAACCGTTATGTTTTCACCCACCACATAATTAATTACAACAACGGATTCGGATTCGTGTGGAATGAAATCCCCGTCCTTATAACCTTTGAAAGCAACTGGAGAAAGGCGAAGAAAATTCTTGAAGAAATAGCACAGAAGGTATCCCTGCACTTCAGCGAGGAGGCCGAAAAAGCACTGAGAAAGAGAATGGCAAAATTCATGATATTTTACAAACACCTGAACCCCAAGGTGTACACTTCGGTCCAGGACAGCGGCGTTCTTTTAACTATAAGATACCTTTGCAAACCCAGGACCAGAAGGGGAACAGAGGAAGAGATATGGGAAATGGTTCTTGGAGCCTTTGAGAAGGAACCTGACATAGACCTGGCTTACCCCACCTACAGAATTTATCAGCCGGAGAGAACGGATGATTGAGGAGTTCAAGCCCCTGTTGGACGCCATTATAGGGAACCCCTGGGGCTTGAGGAAGGATGGAAAATTAGTTGCCGGGGAAGTTCGCCGGGGAAAGAGAATACAGATAGGAAAGTTTACCCTGATTTATCATGGAAATTTACCTCCTGAGACCATAAAAACTCTCAATTACCTTTTTGAGGCTATGGCCCATTGTGAAGAACATCAGAGGAATTCCGTAGCCCTGGAAAAAATAAGGGAAGTGGTGGTAAAACTTTCCTCGTCGGTGGGATGGAAGGAAACCCTGAAGGTCCTTCTGAAAACCATAAAATCCCTTATTTCCGGGAAATTCCTTTCCATTTTCCTTGTAAATCGCAGGGAAAAGACCATTTATTCCATTCTATCCCTGGGCTACGAAAAAACTGAAAGGGAACTTCTTCACCTTAAAATTGGCAAGGGCCTCGTGGGCTGGGTCATAGAGAAGGGAAAGCCCCTTATTATAAGGGATGTGAGGAAAGAAGCCCGGTATTTTGAGATAAAAAAGGAAACCCGTTCCGAACTTGTGGTTCCCATAAGGGTGGGAAGGAAAATAATAGGGGCCATAAATGTGGAAGATACTAGGATAGGCTCCTATACGGAGAGGGAAGTAAAATTACTGGAGGCCTTCGCATCCATAGCAGGGGTGGTAATAGAAAGGGCCAGATTGTACAGGAGCCTGCTTGAGCATAGACTCACCATCAAAGAGCTGGAAGTAGCCAGAAAAATCCAGAGTCATTTTCTCCCCAAGAAAACGCCCCGTTTCAAGGGTTTTAAAATCTACGGGAGGACATACCCTGCCCGGAGGGTAGGGGGAGATTATTACAATTTCTTCCGCCGGGGGAGGGATTCTCTCCTATTTATCCTCGCGGATGTATCCGGAAAAGGAATACCTGCAGCCCTATTGACCTCTTTTCTCCATTCAGCCATGGTGATATTTAAAGACGAAAGGAGTCTGATCACCCTGGCGGAAAAACTCAACCAGTTAGTTTACTCCCAGACTGAGGCCAACCAGTTTATAACCGGAATATTGGGGGAGATCAGGAGAGATGGAAACCTGGAATATGTGAACTTCGGTCACAATTACCCTATATTAATAACGGACAAAAAAGCCACCATGGTGGAGGGGAGTGATCTGGTTATGGGAATAAAGCCCTACGCAGATTATTCCCTGAGACGCCTGGTTCTTCCTCCGGGCTCTGCCCTTTACCTTTACACCGATGGGGCAGTGGAAGAGAACTGCGGGGGGCAGGAATTCGGCACAGAAAATCTCATGAGGATAATAGAGGAGAATTGGGAAAATCCCCCGGTGGTGGTAAGGTCAATTATTTCGGAGATGAACCAACGGTGCGGCAGGGAAAGGGACGACGACATAACCATACTGGGGATAGTCCATGCTGGGAATTGACAATTTTTTATCCCAGGCCCACAGGTTTATGGGTCTCTCCTTCGCCCTTTTCGCCAATCAGGCTTCCTTTACCTCTTCCCTAATCCCCTCTGAATTAGCCCTGGGGGAAATTGTAAATCTGGTGGGTATAATCGCCCCACAGCACGGGTTCTATCACGAGGCCCAGGCCAACATGAGGGAAAACCCATCCAGAACCCATCCCCTTTTAAAAATTCCCATTCATCCCTTTTATTCTTCATCTCCCCAGCTTCCCCCCTTCATGGAGGAGTTTGATGTCCTTCTCGTTGACATCCAGGATGTGGGGGTGAGGGTTTACACCTACATCTGGAGTTTACTTATTCTCATGAGGAAACTTTCTGGAAGCGGGAAGGTAATTTTCATCCTGGATAGACCCAATCCCTTAGGGGGAGAACTCATAGAGGGAAGACCCCTGGAGGAGGAATTTTCCTCCCTGGTGGGCCTCGTGCCCATACCCATGATTCACGGGATGACCGTGGGAGAGATGGCCCTGATGTTCCGCCAGGAACTGTCCTTGAATTTAGAGGTGGAAATTTTCAGGGCAGAATGGAGAAGGGATCTTAAATATCCGGACCTGGACTTTCCCTGGAGGAACCCTTCCCCGAACCTCCCTTCTTTCTCCTCTGTTTTAGTCTACGGGGGAACTGTCATGTTTGAAGGAACCAACATATCCGAAGGAAGGGGAACAACCCGGCCCTTCCAGTACATTGGAGCCCCATTTATAGACCCCTACGAACTATGGCGTCAGGTGGGAAAAATTGATGGGGCCGAGCTTTTCCCCATAGGTTTTACCCCAACCTTCGATAAATATCAGGGAAAGGAGTGCTTTGGACTGGAGATAATCCCTAAGGGAAACATAAGACCCTTAAGAACAGGGCTTATCATAGCCAAACGGATTTTTTCCATGTGGAAGGAGGCTGCCTTCCTTTCCCCGCCCTACGAATACGAACAGAAAAAACTTCCCTTTGACATAATAACCGGCAGCGATGCCTTTAGAAAATGGATTGAGGAAGGGCATATGGCTGACCTTGAGCCTCTTCTTGACCCCGGGGATTTTCCCGAAAAAAGGAGGGATTTTCTCTTTTATCCCTGAAGCCAGTTAATTCCTGCCACAGAGGAATTAAAAGGAGATAGCGGTGATTATTCTGTCCGATCTCCTTATGGTGCTGTTGGGACAGCCCTTCTTGCTGCAAAAGGTAATAGCATTATTGAAGGAAAAATCAGTATCAAGGAAAAGGACATAAATGTTGCCCTCGCCGCAATAATCGCAGGTGGTAAGTATGGGGAGGGGTTTTTCGCATACAGGACAGAGGAATTTAACCGATTCCCCCTCGTCTACATGTCCCTTCAGGCAAATGGTTGTTCTATCGCCCAGGATAGGTGAAAGAACCACCATTCCCTCCTGGCCGTTTTCCCTGCGAAAGGCCAGTTCAATTCCTGGGTAGCCGTTGATTATGTGCTGGTCAGTTATAAGGTTGTGCCCTTCTGGACAAAGGGCCTTTTTTACCACGAGTTCTTCTCCCCTTACCTCCCTGGCAGGAATCTTAAGTTTTCCTTTACTATCAAAGATTCTACCCATTAAAACCCCCTTTAAATTTTAGGAACTTGAGGAAAGATTTTCCACTCACCAGACTCCAAAGGAAACCACTGCCCAGAGGGAAAAGGGCCTTCTTATTTTGGGCTGAGGATCAGCCACTCCTGAAAAGTATTTTTCCCCCTTTACCTCTGTTCTCAGGTAATTGTCGTAATGGATGGGAAAATCGGCAAAGATTCCCACGGAGACGGCTCCCTGGGTCATAAAGCCCAGACTCCCGCTCAGCCAGAACTCCTTGAGGAAGGAATTCCTCCTCGCCTTCTCCTGAAAATAAAGGCCATCCCCATCGCTTCTGGTGCTGCCGTAAATTTTGCGGGTATAAAGGAAGTTGTGATGGGACCAGAGGTTGAAAATGAGTCTGAGACCGGAAGAAAGAGGAATTTCAAGGTCCGCTTCAGAAAAAACGGTGAGTTTCCAAAAATTTCCATAACTGGGACGCTCCCATTTCTCCTCCCACCCGTAGTAAGCCCAGCCTCCTGCGTAAACTTCCCTTCCGCCCCATATTTCCACCTGCTTGAAATTCCCATGTGTTACGCTCAGGGAGGTTCCTATCCGGAGAAAACCCTTTCCCGGAAGGTCAAAGTGAATAAAGGGCAGAAGTTCCGCTTCGTAGTCATTCTCCCGGTAGCCGTCAAGCAGGGTCTCACCCATCCACCGATCGTGATTTCTCGTGAAACTTGCCTCCAGAAAGGTCACCACGAAGAGTTTGACCCCTGGGGAGAACTCCTTTAATTTGAAAACGCCATAATTTCTGAAGGTGGTTTTTCCTATGGCATTCCCCCATTTTTCTTTAACGAATTTATTGACCTCCTCCCGGTACTCGTAATAGTCCTGGAACCCCCTGATTTTCCTGAATCTGAAACCTATACGGTTCTCCCCGAGGCTTGCTCCAAGGACTACATCCCACTGAGAATAGGAAGTCTGAGCATAAAAATCCTGCCAGAAAGAGTCAATGTTAGCAGAAACTCCGAATATGTGATTGCATCCGTGGACCGTGGACCACCCCCAGTTAAAAACCCCTAACTCCCTTTCCTCTCCCTCCAGGGTATAACGAAGATAACCCCGGGGAGAGCCTTCGGAAAAACGGGAGAAGGTGAACAACAGGCCTACCGGAGTATCTCCGAGGTCTCCCACCAGTATTGCCCCCAGGGAGGATTGCAGGTTTGTCTGGGAAAGTTGGGAAGAAAAGGGTATGGTAAATTTCTCCCCATCCTCCTCCCCTATGGCAGTTCCCGAAGCCTTCAGGGAAAAAACATCCCATCTTGAGGAGATCAGGGGAATTATCCTGAAAGAGGAAACCTCAACGCCATAGGCCAATGCTGTAAAATACGGGGTTTTCCAGTTTCCCTCAAATCCGGCGGTGTAAACCTGTCCGTTCAGGTCCCGACTCACCTTCTCCCTGGTTGAAATATAAGTGGGACTGGGGCTGGCCTCGGGATCATCAAGGTTTCCCATCCATCCCCTTTTCTGGAGGCTGAAGAAAACCACGGCCCTGTTCTTAAAAAGAAGAGCGTCCTGGGGAAAGGTTCTGTAGGAAAAATAAGGATCAGGACCCACGAACAGAAGGCGCCCCATAACCAGTTTCACCAGAACCAAAAGGATAAAAATGTAATATATTTTTCTCATCACTTATTAATTTAGGGCAATTTAAGAAAAATTCCAGAGTGTATAGATTTTTTTGTAAAGGGATTAAAACTCCCAATAGGCTCAGGTGGCGGGTATTGACTTTCTCCAGAAGGGAATTATAATTTTTCTGGGTGGGCGGCTAACTCAGCGGTAGAGTGCTACCTTCACACGGTAGTGGTCAGAGGTTCGAATCCTCTGCCGCCCACCATTTTTTATTTAACCCTTCCCCTGATAATATTTATTCATGAAAATTCTTCTGGTGGAGGATAATCGCAGACTGGCCTCTGCCCTGGGAGATTATCTTCAGGGAGAGGGCTTTGAGGTTGTCCAGGCCCATTCCCTTTCGTCGGCACAAAAAAGGCTGGAGAGGGAGAGTTTTGAGGCCATAGTATGCGACCTGAAACTCCCCGACGGGGAGGGCACCCAATTGATTCCCCTTGCAGTGGAGGAAGGAATCCCCATAATAATGATTACCGCCTACGGAGACATAGCCAGGGCAGTAGAGGCGGTAAAAAGGGGAGCATATCAGTTCATAGAAAAACCTGTGGACCCGGAATTTCTTAGGGATACTTTAAAAAGGGCGGCGGAGGAAAGGAGACAATGGGCCAAGGCGCTTCTATTTTCCGAAGCCCTCCTGGATTTAGAGATGGTGGGTTCCTCCCCGGCCTTTGCCGAGGCCTTTTCCAAGGCCAGGAAGGCTGCTTCTTCTGATATAACAGTTCTTCTTACAGGGGAAACCGGTTCGGGAAAGGAGGTATTCGCCAGGGCCATACACTCCATGAGCCCCAGGCGAAACAGACCCTTTGTGGCCATAAACTGCGCTTCCATCCCGGAAACCCTTCTGGAAAGCGAACTTTTCGGATATGAAAGGGGGGCCTTCACCGGGGCAAACAGGACAAAGCCCGGAAGGCTGGAGCTGGCCAACGGGGGAACGGTTTTTCTGGACGAGATAGGGGAGATGAGCCCTGCCCTTCAGGCGAAACTTCTCAGGGTAATTGAGGAGAGGAAAATAGAGAGGCTGGGCGGGACCAGGGAAATAGAGGTGGATGTAAGGTTCATAGTAGCCACCAACAGGGACCTATCCTCCCTGGTTAAGGAGGGAAAATTCCGCCAGGACCTTTTTTATCGCCTATCGGTTTTTCCTATAGAAATTCCTCCGCTCAGGGAAAGAAAGGAGGACATCATTCCCTTAGCCGAGTTTTTCCTCAGGAAATTGCGGGGTGAAGGAAAACCCCCGAAGAAATTAACCCGGGGAGCCAAAAGGAAACTCCTTTCCTACGCCTGGCCAGGGAACATAAGGGAACTCAAAAATGTAATGGAAAGGGCATATGTTCTTTCAGAGGGTGAGTTTATAACCGAAAAGGACATAGTTCTTCAGGAAGTAGCCCAGCCCTTGGACCTTTCAGGGACCTTAGAACAGGCTGTGGAAAAGGCCAGGGAATGGGTAGAAAGGACGAAAATCAAGCAGGCAATAAAAAGAGCCCACGGCGACCTTCAGGAAGCAGCCAGACTCCTGGGAGTTTCACCAAAAACCCTTTATTCAAAGATGAAAAAATACGGCATTTCATGAGGGAAAAACTCCTATCCTGGCTGGTGAGAGTTCTGTGCGGGCTCTCTAAGGCAGAGGTAAGGGGTGTGGAAAACTACGAAAAATACAAAAAGGAGGGAAGGGGGACAGTGCTCTGCCTATGGCACGGAAAGATACTTTTCCCCCTTTATTTTTTCAGAAAAAGGGGGATAAGACCTATAATAAGCCGTCACAGGGACGGAGAAATCCTGGCCAGGGTCAGCCTTCTTCTGGGTTACAGGCCCATAAGGGGCTCTTCTACAAGGTTCGGGGGAACGGCTTTAGCAGAGGCTCTAAGAGCAATTAAAAGGGGAGAAGATGTGGTTTTCGCCGCAGATGGCCCCAGGGGTCCTTATCACAGGTTAAAGCCTGGATGCATATATGCTGCGGCAAAGAGCGGAGCCGGGCTTTTCTACGGCTCCTATGCATCAAAACCTTCCAAAAAACTCCGCTCCTGGGACCGGTTCAATGTTTTCCCGCCCTTTTCGAGAATTATTATGGAAATAAGAGGGCCCCTTTTCGTCCCCCCGGAAGCAGACATGGAAGAATGGAGGAGGAAAATTGAGGAGGAAATGGAGGCCCTGGACCGGAGATTAGAGTCTGAGGTAAGCAGAAAGCTCTCTTAGAAATTGGTCAATGACTTCCTTCTGAATAATAAAGGGAGGGATTATTTCAAGGACCTCCCCCTTTATTCCCGAAGGAAGGGTTATCCATCCACGCTCCAAAAACCATCGAAAGGCCCTAAAACCCTCCCCCTCCTTCCCAAAATCAAAACCGTGAAGAACCCCGAGCCCCCTGTGTTTTATCCTTATTCCCCTTTTAACCAGACCCTCCTCTATCCATTCCTGAATTTCCTCCGCCTTTTCCCAGGCCTTTATTTTCCTGTATTCCTTCAGGGTTCTCAGGGCCACCCTGCAGAAAAAGGGATTACCGCTGAAGGTGAAGGTATAGGAAGCCTCCCCCCTGCTTTGCCCCCAAGCATCCATAAATTCCCCTTTCCCCATGCAGGCGGAAAGGGGAAAGGAGGCGGATAAGGCTTTCCCAAGGGCGATAAGGTCAGGCTCCAGCCGGTAAAGGTCCCTGGCAAAAGGTTTCGTTGTTTTGTAAAAACCCGTGTAAATTTCGTCAAAAATCAGCGGTATTCCGTGGCGGTAGGAGAGTTCCCTGAGACCCTGAAGCAGGGAATTGGGTGCCACCCTTATTCCTGCCCTCCCCTGAATGGGCTCTATTATTATGGCCATTATCCTCTCTCTTCTGGCAAGGCCCTCTATTCGGGAAAGGGAGGCTTCCTCAAAGGGGAAAAACCTGGCGGGAAAGGGGAGGACCTGCCTGAATCTCTCCCTGAATTTTTCTCCCCAGGTGGCCGAGAGGGCGCCCAGGGCGGTTCCGTGGTAGGCCCCCTCGAAGGCCACTACCATGCCAGGTCCCCTTTTTAAAAGGGCGGTTCTCAGGCAGGCCTCTACCGCATCTGCGCCGTCGCTTACAAGAACGCCCTTCCAGCCTCCCCCTAAAAGAGCGGATATTTCTTCAAGAAGGAGGATTTTCTCCTCTGCAGGGATAAGGTCCCCCATTCCGTGGAAAAACCCCTTCTCCGCTTCGTCCTTTATAAAATCCGGAGAATGCCCCAGCATGGAAACACCAAAGAAGGAAGTAAGGTCCCTGTAAATATTCCCGTCCACATCCTCCACAAAGATTCCCTTGGCTCCTTTTATAACCGGGGGGAAATCTCCCTCCACAAAGGTAAAATCCCCTTCTTCCACCCTTTTCAGCCTTCTAAGAAGATCAGAGGACCTCTTCCTCAACCTTCTCTGCCTCCTTTTCAACTTCCTTAATCTCCATCTTGAGACTAAGGCCGAGAACCAGCATAAAGAGAATGGCCACCAGGTTGATGGACACGAACCTCAGAAAATGTATCACCAGGGCTATGGGAAGGGCTGCAGATTTAGGAATGGAAAGGAGTCGGGAGGCAAAAACCACTGCATATTCAAAGGTCCCCAGGCTGGCCGGGGCCGCTGGAAGAAGGAGGACAAGGTTTAAAATGGCCACAATCAGGAGAATCTGAGCCGGTTTAAGAGAAAACCCGGCAGAATGAAAGAAATAATAAAAGGAGGCACTTTCCACCGACCAGATGAAAAAGGTAAAGGAAAGGAGAAGAAGGAAATCCCCGGGATTTTTAAGGGAACTTGCCCCCCTGGCCAGGTTCTGAATAAAACGTCCCTCCCTGTGCCCGAAAATTCTCAAAAAAAGCAGGAGCAATATAAAAACCCCAACCAGAATCCCCACCAGGGTGTAAAGAGTATGGAGCATTCTTGAATGAACCGCATAATAGGAACTGGCCACCAGACCCATGGCCACTATCACGATCCCGTCATAAAGTCTTTCCACCGCCAGCCCAACTCCCCCTGTTATCAGAGGAATTCTGGCCAGTTTCCTGAGCATAATAGTTCTCCACACATCTCCCATCCTCCAGGGAAGAATATTATTACCGAACTGACCGATAAACATATTGGCGGTGGCAAGGTTCAGGGAAAGTTTTTCGCTCCTTTTTAGAATCAATTTCCACCTCAAACCCCTCAGGAGAAAGGAAAGAATAAAAATGAGGGAGCCGGCCACCAGATCCCAGGGATTCATTTTCCGCATCCAGGACAGCACCTCGGAAAGATTAAGATTTGAAAAGGAAAAATAAAGGGCAAGAGCGGAAATGAGCAGGGAAGCAAGAAAGCCCAGTTTTTTCACCTCTTTTATTATAAGGGCTAAAATGGTATATTGGAAATGAAAATTATCTTTATAAGGAGGGAGTCATGCTTCCTGAATTCAAAAACGAACCCTTTACGAATTTTAACCTGGAAGAAAACAAAAAAAGGATGGAGGAAGCCCTCAAGAAGGTCCGTTCCTCCTTCCCCATGGAAGGTATGCTCTACATTGACGGCCAGTGGGTGAAAAGCGCCTCCGGGGAAACCTTCGCTTCCATAAACCCATCAAAGAAGGATGAAATCATAGGGCATTTCCAGAAGGGCAATGAGGAGGACGGAGAAAAGGCTCTGGAGGCAGCCACCAGGGCCTTTGAGGAATGGAGGTTTTACCCGGCAGAGGAAAGGGCAGCCATTCTCCTTAAGGCTGCCAAAAGAATGAGGGAACTCAAATACGAACTGGCAGCCCTCATGGTCTACGAGGTGGGAAAGAACTGGGCAGAGGCCGACGGGGATGTGGCTGAGGCCATTGACTATCTGGAATTTTATCCCAGGGAAATGCTCCGTTTAGCCGGGCCCCAGCCCCTTACCCCGTATCCCCCTGAGTTTAACGAGTATTACTACATTCCCTTAGGACCGGTGGTGGTTATTCCACCCTGGAACTTTCCCTTGGCCATTCTGGTGGGTATGACCTCGGCGGCCATAGTAACAGGAAATACTGTGGTTCTTAAGCCAGCCTCTGATTCGCCGGCCATAGCGGTAAAATTCGTGGAAATAATGGAGGAGGTGGGGCTTCCCAAGGGGGTTTTGAACTTAGTCACCGGACCAGGAGCCAGGCTGGGGCATTATCTGGTAACACACCCCAAAACCAGGATGATCGCCTTTACCGGATCCAAGGATGTGGGCCTAAAGATAAACGAACTGGCGGCAAAAACCGCACCGGGACAGATATGGATCAAAAGGGTAATTGCTGAGATGGGAGGTAAGGATCCCATAATCGTAGCAGAGGATGCGGACCTGGAAGCAGCAGCCGACGCCATCATAGCGTCTGCTTATGGGTTCCAGGGTCAGAAATGTTCGGCAGGTTCCAGGCTCATTGCTGTGGAATCCATTTACCATAAGATTATTGAGATGGTGGTGGAAAGGGCCAAGAAACTTTCCATTGGGCCCGCCGAGGAAAACCATCCGGTGGGACCGGTAATCAACGCCACGGCAGAAGCGAAGATTCTTTCCTACATTGAAATAGGAAAAGGCGAGGGCAAATTGGTCCTTGGAGGAGAAAAGGCCAGGGAAGACGGCTTCTACATCCAGCCCACCATCTTCGTAGATGTTCCGGAGAAAGCGAGGATTGCCCAAGAGGAAATCTTTGGTCCGGTCCTTTCGGTAATAAAGGCCAGGGATTACGACGACGCCATAAGGATAGCCAACGGAACCATTTATGGTCTTACCGGCGCGGTCTTTACCAGGGACAGGAAGAATATAGAAAAGGCCAAAAAACTTTTCCATGTGGGTAACCTTTACATAAACCGCAAGTGCACAGGTGCTTTAGTGGGGGTTCATCCCTTTGGCGGATTTAACATGAGCGGTACCGATTCTAAAGCCGGAGGCAGGGATTATCTGCTTCTCTTCCTTCAGGGAAAGAGCATATCCGAAAGACTGTGAAAAGGGCCCTTGCCCTTCTTTTCCTCCTCTCCTTCCTCTGGGGGAAGGTTATAGAAACATCCCATTTTTACATTTACTATCCTGAAGGAGAGGAGGAGCAGGCCCTTAGAACGGCAGCCTACCTGGAAAAATACTATCCCAGGCTTTCCGCTCTTACCGGAAATTTCAGGGGAAAGACTATAATAGCCATCCAGAACCTGGGTTTGCTGGCCAACGGTTTTACAGACCCGACGGTCCCTTCGGTCCACATTTTCACGGGAAAACCCCATCCTAACCACCGTTTCGGAGCCATGAGGAGCTGGTGGAGGGTGGTTTCTGTACACGAACTCACCCACGCCTTTCACCTCAATCAGGCAAGGGGTTTGTCAGCCTTCATTAGAACATTTATGGGCAGAGCCTTCCTTCCCAACTTAATTCAACCGGAATTTACCATAGAGGGCATGGCGGTTTACTCGGAATCCCTACTATTCCCTTATGAGGGCAGGTTAAACGAGGGTTTTTACAGGAGATTCCTGCAGACCAGAAAACCCTGGTCCCTTTCCCGGGTCATGGCAGAGCCCCTTTTATGGCCATATTATTCGGCAAGGTATATTTACGGGGGAGAATTTGTGGAATTCTTGGCGGACCGCTACGGGGAGGAATCTCTGACCTGTCTTGCAAGGGAATACTCGTCCTCCCTGTCCCAGTTCATAGGTTTATCCCCGGCTTACCATAGGTGCTTTGGTGAAAGTTTGTCCTCCCTTTTCAGGGAATTCCAGAAGGGATTCTCAGGGGAAAGGGAAGAACCTGTTTTCTCCCGGGGGGAAATACGGTGGCTTGAACCAACCCCTCAGGGCCTAGTTTTCTCCTCATGGAAGGTTTTACTCCCCTTCCCCAATTTCCCGGTTTTCTCCCCCGGGATTTACCTGCTAAGCAAGGGGAAGGTTAAGAAAATTATCCCCCATCCTTCCTCCCTACCCATAAAATTCAGAAACGGAAAACTATATTACACTAAGGATGAACTTCAGAGAGGATTCCCCAACAAAATAAACCAGGGTTACGGGGTAGTAAGGGAAGTGGTGGAAAGGGAGCTTAAAACCGGAAGAGAAAGGATTTTAATTAAGGGTGAGATTTTATCCTATGAGGTAAAGGACACATTTCTCTATTTCTCAAAGCCCTGGGGATGCTGCGGCTCGCGAATATATAAAATGGACCTTAAAACAGGGAGGAAGGAAGAGATTTTTGCCTCTAAGGAAGTGGAATTTTATTCCTTGGCCAGGGGGGATTTCCTCTATGCTGCTGGAAGAAGGGACGGGGAGGGAGGGGATATTTACATTATTCAGAGAGGCAAAGCCAGAAGGCTCACCCACACCCCCTATACCGAAACAGACCTGAGATGGCAGGGCCATCTCTTATTTTCCTCCAATGCCGGGGGAACTTGGCGAGCCTATTCCTACCGCCAGGGGAAATTTTATCTTCTAAACAGGAAATACTGCGCCTTTCCAGTGGTGGACGGGGATTATCTCTTCTGTGAGGACCTTACCCAGAATGGCATAGGCATATTCAGGAGGAAGGTTCAGAAGGAGGAATCCCTTCCCGGGAAGGGATGGGAAGAGGAAAAGATAAGGACACCAGAATTTAAAAGAAAATCCCATGGACCCAATTTCCTCACCCTCCTTATCCCTGACCTGATGTATCCTACCCTGGACCAGGAGGAATTTTACTGGAACTTCATCGGCCACGACGCCTTAGAGGAAAATTTCTATACCCTTTCCCTGGGGGAGAATTCCACAGGAAATTTTGTCTGGAAATACGATTTCACATCCCTTTACTTCTACCCCCTGGTTCTTTCCCTGCACCTTTCCTCTGAGGATTCCTCGGTGGAACTCGGGTTTCCCCTGAGAAGAAGCCTGAGAAAATGGCTCAGGGAAGGGGATTTTTACATATGGGGCTGGGAGGAAGGAAAAAGAAGGGCCATTGGGTTCAGCCTGCCCGTTCTTTTAGTCTCACCGTCGGAAAGACTGAGGTTCTTCTTAGAATTGGGCCTGGAAAAGGAGGGAAAATTTTCAGGAAGCCCCCTGGAGAGGACTGGAAGATTTTTCAGAACAAAATTCCTCTGGGCCCCAGCGCGCAAGTCTGGATTTTATTTTTCCATTTCCGGAGTAAAGGACAAGGACAATCCTACATTGCATAATTTTAAAACCGTTTCCCTGGGCGATTTACAGGCCAGGAGCGGACTCCTCGCATACGGGGAATTTTCCACCAGAATAGCAAACATAAGAAAGGGCATAAGCATTCCCCATTTTTTCATGGATGGGGTTTACTTCTCCCTCTTCGGTGAGGGATTCTTTCCGGACAGGAAACTATCCGCCGGCGCTTTCCTTTCTGTGGAAGTTTCCACCTACCACGGACTTTTAAGGTTTTATCCTCTGGCAGGGGTCGCATACAGGATAGACCAGAACAGAATTTTCCCCTTTGTGGGCATAGGTGGACTTATAACCCCCCTTTCCCTTCTCCACAGGACCCAAAGGGGAAGAAATTTCTCCTCAAAGGGACTAAAATATTTAAAAGGAGGGTTCCCATTATGATTAGAAGACCGGCGGTAGCAGGTTATTTTTATCCCGGGGATAGGGATGAACTTATCTGGTGGCTCAGGGAACATATGGAGGATACCCCATCCAGGATTTACAGGGCCATGGGAGTGCTTTCCCCCCATGCAGGTTACCTCTACAGCGGGAAAATAGCGGCAAAGGTTTACGGCAAAATAGTTATTCCCGACTTGGCCATAATAATGGGCCCGAATCACACCGGCTTGGGCCCCAGAGCCTCGGTCATGGCCAGAGGCAAATGGGAGACGCCATTGGGGATGGTGGACATAGATGAGGCTCTCGCGGAGCAAATTTTATCCCTGGCCCCTATTCTAGAGGAGGATCATACCGCTCATTTAAGGGAACACTCGGTGGAAGTTCAGCTCCCCTTTCTGCAGTTCATGAATCCGGCCATAAAAATTGTTCCCATGGTATTTTACCCCCTCCGTTTTTCAGAGGTGATGGAGATTGCAAGGGCTATTGCCCAGGCCCTGAAAGAAAAGGATGAGCGCTTCGTAATAGTGGCGAGTTCGGATATGAGCCATTATCTCCCGTCCAACATAGCCAGGGAGAAGGATTTCAAGGCTATTGATGAAATCCTGAAACTGGATGGACAGGGGCTGATAGATGTGGTACACAGGGAACAAATCTCAATGTGCGGTTATATTCCCGCCTCAATAATGGTAGAGGCCTCAAAACTTCTCGGGGCAAAAAGGGCAGAACTCGTGGCTTATTCCCACTCTGGCGAGGTCACCGGAGAAGAGCCGGTAGTGGGATACGCCGGGGTGGTGGTTTACTGATAATGATAGGAGAAAAATCCCTGATAATCGCTTATCTGGAATCCCCCAAAGAAAGATTTTTCGGGGTTTTGCTGAAATTGCATTCTTCCGGGATTATAATGAGAGGTTTAAACCTGGAATCCTTTAACACGTGGATAGTGGAGGTAAATCAGGGGAAAAAGGGGAGTGCAATTTCCACATTTTTCTTTCCCTGGAGAAGGGTGGAAAAACTTATGCTGGACGAGGAAAGGGACGGGGTGGAGTCCCTTTCCGGAACCTTTTCAAGGAGAACGGGCAAAGATGTCCTCAACTTCCTCCTTGATTAAGAGTGTGATTTTTGACATGGATGGAACCCTCTTTATTTCTCCCTTTAACTGGAAGAGGATAAAGGAGAGGTTAGGGGTGAAGGAGGGCCTGATTCTTGATTACCTCCATTCCCTGCCACCGGAGGAAAAAAGGGAAAAATTCCTGCTCCTTGAGAATATGGAAAGGGAGGCTGTAAGCATGGGGAAACCTGCCCCTGGAGTGGACCAAGTCCTCAGCGTCCTTAAAAGAAGGGGCTTAAAATTGGGGGTTTTGACCAACAATTCCAGGGCCCTGGCTGAAAAAATCCTCTCCCGTTTTCCCATTAATTTTGACGCTCTGATTACAAGGGACGACGGCATCTGGAAGCCCTACCCCGAAGCCGTGGAAAAGGCCCTGAACAGGCTGGGAACAAATCCCGAGCATACGGTATATGTGGGGGACAATCGCCTGGACATAGAGGCAGCCCTTCCCTTTAAATTTGCGAAGATTTTAATAATAAACGGCTCCCCCCATCTCAGAAGGAAATACGGAGAAAAGGTAATATTTTTAAACAGTTTCTCCGAGATTCTGGGGGAAATTTTACCGGGAGAAATGTTAAACTATTAAAGGAGGTAATGATGAAGAAGAGTTTGCTTTTAATTTTGCTCCTGCCCCTGATTTTGAGTTTCTGTTCCCAGGGGCCTTCCCCTGAGCAGGTAAAGAAATGGATAAAGGTGGTGGACATAAAGACCCAGTGGGTGGAAAAAATTGGTCCTGATGTGAGACCATGGGAAGTTGTTTTCGTGCCCTCCATCAGGTTCAAATTGAAGAACACAGGACCACAACCGGTGAGGATCCTCTATTTTAATGCGGAATTCAAGTTTGTAGATGAGGAAAAAGCCCTAGGATACGACTACAGGGCCTTCCCGGAAGCAAAACCCATAAAACCAGGAGAAAAGAGTCCTGAGATTTTTCTCCGTTCCCCCTACGGATTCAGGGCTAAGAGCAAGGAAAGTTTCAAGAACAATCCATACTGGAAAAAGGCTGAGGTCAGGATTATTGTGGGCATTCCTGGAGGGAAATTGGTAGACCTGGGAACCTATCCCATAGAAAATGTTCTGGAGGAGGGTCTTGAAGAATCCCCTGGGAAGTGAGACCCGATTTCTGGCCGTAGCTCTTGTTATCGGATTTGCCATTGCCTTCGTGCTTTCCATGTGGGAGCCTTCTGTAAACGACATCGCATCCTCCATTAGCATAGAGGAAGTCAAAACCATGTGGGTCCCCTGGCATCCTCCGGCCAAAGCCATGGTAAAGCCGTGGGAGACCTTCGTTGCCCCGAGGATTATTTTCAGGGTGAGAAACAGGGGAAAGAAAACCCTGAGATATGTGGCCTTTAATGCGGTATTTCTGAGGAAGAGAACAGAGATGAAACTTGGAACCGCTTATATACTTACACTGAGGGACGGATTAAATCCGGGGAAAGTATCGGAGCCTATAACCATGACCTCTGACGGAGGGTATGCAGGAACCTCCCTTAAAGCCCTGAGGGAAAATCCTTTCTGGGAACCTGTAATCTGCAGGTTATACGTGGTCAAGGGCGAGAAAATAAAACTTATAGGCACCTTTGATGTGGAAAATACCATAGAGGTTCCAGACCAGGATAATTGAGAAGTTTAGTATAATAGTATGTGTTAAAACGCTTACTCGCCTTTTTTCTTCTTATTTTACTCGCTGGAGGAGCATATAATTTCTTCCTTTCCGCCCCTGAGAAACTGAATGCCCCTCCGGAGTTCACCATGCACCCGGAATTTTCCCTGAAGGGAGGGAGTAACCAGAACCAGCAGGTGGGCTTGATGAAGGAAAAGGAAGAATATAAAAGGGAGGAGTATTTTCCCATGAAAATTTTAAAATATATATCTCTTCTTGTTCTCTCCATGGTGTTTTTGCTTTCGGGTATAAATAAACTTCTTGCCCCGGAAAATTTCGCCGAAAACCTCAGAAATTATCAGATGTTCACCCCCTGGATGATCAAGTTGGCAGTAATATTTCTGCCCTGGGCTGAAATACTGTGCGGATTGGGACTCCTGATTCCCCCCCTGAGAAAGCCCTCATCTCTTCTTCTGGTTTTCATGAACCTGTTTTTCATCGGGGTGCTTTCCATAGCTCTAATGAAGGGGGTCAAAGCCTCCTGTGGCTGTTTCGGCTCCCTGAGCGAGGAGATATCCATTCAGGCCATATCCAGGGACCTGGTTTTTCTATCCCTTGCCCTTTTTATTTACCTCAATTGAGCCCGGGCCCTTTCTATGGCCCCTGCCGAGAAATTAATGAGAATTTCCCGGGCCTCCTTTATCTTTCCTGCCTTTAGAAGAGCCTTGGCCCTTTCTCTTACCTGATAGGCCATCCTGAGGTAATTTTTTTCGTATTCCTTCCAGAGCCTCAGGGGATTCCGGGAGGAAAGGTAAACTTCATCCGCATGGGTCCTGAAGGGATAGTAAAGCATATGAGGAGCCTCCTCCCTGACCTTCTCTTTCAAAAGAAAATGCTCCGGGAGTATATCCCTGTGGGAGCCCTGCCAGCGGGGGAAAATTTTTCTGGCCTCAAAAAATATGGGAATGTAGGGTGTGGCTTCGGGTCTCGCAGGAGAAAGCCACAAAAGTATGTCTCCGGGCTTGTTGCCCCAGAGAGAAAGGACAAAGGAATGTTTCGTGGTGTAATAACAAATGGATCTAATGGCAAAAAGGGAGGGAAGATCCGTTCCTGGGGCTGGTCTTTGCCTTAGAACCTCAAATATTTTTTCAGGCCTCAATTTATAGCCAAGTTTTATAAAAGGTGGGAAGGGAGGAGCACCTGTAAAATCCCTTCCAGTAAGCAGTTTGTAAGCGCTGAGCCACCTTCCCGTATTGTAGGAACTTGAGTAGTCGGGGGAAAAGGTTTCAGCGAAATGGAATTTAGTCTGCCCTTTCTTGAGAAAACCGTTCTTTACCGCAAAGGATAAAAATCCCCTGGAATGAAGGATGCTTTCCCTGTCCTTTAAGTCCACAATCCCGGCGGTGAAATTGTTGGGGAGAAGGGCCACGGCATCGTCTGGCACCCTCCATGCAAGCCAGTGTCTGCCTCCGAGAATGTGCATAAGCCAGCCCTCCTTGGGGTCTGCAAAGGTCAGGGTTCGCCCTTCGGGATACCCGTATTTTTCAATGAGTTGGCCTGCCTTTAAAACCGCTTCCCTGGCAGTTCTGGCCCTCTCAATGGCCAGCCTTCTGAGGAAATAACTTATTCCCTTTTTACCCATTTTCTTTTCTACAGTAGACCTGCACCTGTTGGAGATAACCGCCACCCCATAGGAATTAATGAAGAAATCAGCGTGGTATTTCTGCTTCAACTCAAGCCAGAGCATGTCCGGATTTCCCCTCCAGACCTCCTGGGCTCCACTAACGAGACTGAAACCTTCCACACCGGTTTTAGCCGGCACCCACCATATTTTAATGATGGGGTCCCCGGGCTCGTCCTCGTTGTGGGCCAGGATGACCGCCCCGTCAGGGGAAGCCTCCCTGCCCACCACTATGGTAAAACAGGGCTTTACCGCATAAACCAGAAGAAAGAAAAAGGCAATCATTATAATTTTTCTCATAATTCCCCTCCTTTGGCTTTATCGTATTGTTCTTTAATGCTTTCAAGGTCAAGATGGGTGTATTTCTGGGTGGTGGAAAGGGAGGAATGGCCCAGAAGTTCCTGGATGGTTCTTACATCAGCCCCCATCTGGAGAAGATGGGTGGCAAAACTGTGTCTTATCTTGTGGGGAGAAATTTTCTTCTTTATAGAGGTCTGGGCAATGTATCTGTCAAGCATTTTCTGAACCCATCTTGCCGATAGTCTCCTGCCGAATTTGTTAAGGAAGAGGGCAGGAGATTGTCCGTGTGGTCTTTTATTGAGATAAAGAACCAGTGCCCTCTGAGCAGGCTTCCCAAATGGAACTATTCGGTCCTTCCCCCCTTTTCCCTTTACCTTCACGAATCTCTCCTGCAGGTTCACATCCCAGAGGTCCAGCCTCACCATTTCCGAAACTCTGAGACCCGTTGCGTATAGAAGTTCCAGTATAGCCCGATCCCTCAGGGAAAAGAAATCATCCCCCTCCGGAACCTCCAGAAGTTGGGAAATTTCATTTCTTGAAAGGATCACCGGAAGTTTTTTCCCTTTTCTGGGATATTTCACAAGTTTTGCAGGGTTCTTTTCCAGATACTCTGCCTTTAGAAGAAACTTGTAAAAGGATTTAAGGGTTGCAAGTTTTCTCTCCACAGAGGACCTTGAATATCCCTCCCCCTCAAGCCAGAGAAGGAAATCATAGATATCCTGCGCCCTTACCCCCAGCACATCCCTCCCCTTCACCGAGGCGAGGAAAAACCTGAACTGCTTAAGGTCCCTTCTATAGCCCTTTAAAGTATTGGGAGAAAATTGCCTCTCCTTTGAGATGTAATCAAGAAAATCCTTGGCAGGGTCCAGGGGCATTATTTTGACACCTGGTAGAGTAGTTTTCCTCGCCGGTCAAAAACCCCTACCGATGAAAAGCGGTCCACTAAAACCGGAAGAATCTTCTCGCTTGCGCCCACCAATACGGAAATACTTCTCGTGGGATAATCGGAAAGTGAGGAATTGACCTGAAGATAGGAACACCCCTCATCTCCCATAAGGAAACTCCTCCATTCGCGGCGGAAACCCTGCCACGGAAGGGAATTCTCATAGGCTGCTCTCCCGTGAAATTGCCTTGTTATTCTTTCGTATTCGGTTTTGTCAAGTCCAACTCTAAGTTTCCCTGCGATAGCCCTGGTTCCCGCTGAGATGGTTTTTAAAACAGAATCCTCCGGGATGGAACTGACCTTTATCCATCCCACTGAAATCTTCCTTCCGTAGTTTATCCCCCAGTCCACTTTCCCGAAGGGGCGGAGGACAGATTGAAGTAATCCGCCTGGTTCCATGGCCAGGGAAGAAAGCAAATACCTGAGAGGACACAGGTCCCTGGGATCTATTACCTTAAAATACCAGACCACAAAAACCTTCTGCGATGGAAGCAGGCCAACCTTGAGGGGAGTTCTATCCGGGGGCTCTTCCATGGGAGGGAGTTTTTCAATTAAAGCGGGAAATGTTAAACGTTTTTTTACCAGATATCCCAGATAACTTCCTTCAACCACAATCCTGACCCTGGAAGGAGAAAAGCATTTTTTCCTTAGAGAAACAAGGTCCACAGTGGAAATTCTGTTGAAGTCTGAAGGAGAGGGATATGGCCTTGCATAGCGGGATAGGGGATAGAAAAGGAAAATTCCGAAATCCCTGGGACCGGGTAATGTATTCCTTAATGAAAGATAGGTCCTTGCGTTAAGCAAACTTTCGGATTCAAATCCTCTGTCCCTTATCATGGAAACAATCATTTTTATAGATGTTTGCCAGTAATTCTTCAGGGTGAAAACCCTGAAATATGAGGAGTCTGCCCCCACCCAGAACTCAGTTCTTCCCCCCACTGCGAAAATCTCGTTGTCCCATCTCATTTTCTGATATACAAAGAACTCCTCAAGGGCCCCTGATTTCTCCTCATCTGCCCTTCCACACGGGGAAATAAGGGAGATAGAAATAAGGGGAGTTTTTCCTGGGTAGTACTTAACCTCTGAAAACAGAGGCAAGATAAACAAAATTAAGATTAAGGCCTTTTTCCCCATGGCAAAAGCACCACATCAATCCTGTTAAAGGGGTAAATGCTTTTCCTTATCATGTTCCAGAACGCATCGGAGTTCAAAAGGGAAATTCCGCCCAGAATATCCTCCTGAGAGCAATGATAAATCAGGGAATACTCCCCCAGTTTCAGCCCCCATACTTCCGGATTCATCTCGTCCTCCCTGATTTTCCTTATATAAGAGAGTTTCAGGGCTGAAAATTCCGTCTTTTTGATGGGCGAGACTTTCATGGAGGTTATCGTCTGGCTCACCAATTTCCTCCATGCAAGCGGATCCCCTCCCTTCACCACAACACACAGGGAAGAAGAATAAACCAGATGTCTTGAAACCACATTCCAGTCTCCCCTTAATTTCTTCTTCAACACTTTCCCCTTAATTTTTCTTCTGAGGTAAAGCTCTGCCAGGTCCAGGGAATATCTCTTCAAACAGGAGGGAGAAGAAATTCTGTAACACCTGGCATAAACCTTAGTTTTAAGGCCTCTAACCAGGAGTTTTTTGTTCAGGCTCCTTGTCTGGAATTCTACTTTCTCCGGGAAAATAACCTGCCGGGAGGCAGGGGCAGAGAACATCCTTGTGATAAGACTTGTTTCTCTGGTGCTCAGGTCCCCTATTATTACCATGAGGGCTGTTGCTGGCTGAAAATACATGGAGTGGAAATTCTCAAGATCCTGTATGGTTATTCCATCGCTGATGTCCAGGGGCCTGTGGGAGTAAGGGGAATTGGAATAAAGCAGAGAGTAAACCACGTTCTCAATTTTATAATCCTCGTCCTGTAGATAAAGGGACGCTTCTCTCTTGAGCCTTTTCTTTTCGTTATGAAAAAAACTCCGGGAAAGATTGAGAGGTTTCATCCTCTCGTGCTCATACCACAACCCCAGGGGAAATTCTTCCCTGGGGAAATAACTTTCAAATATGACAAAATCCCTGGTTATGTTAACATTTATTCTCCCCCCCACCCTCTCCAGAAAAAAAATCTGCTCCCAGGGATTGGTCTTTTGTGACCCGGCAAAACTCATCATACCTGTAAGATATGAAAGCCCGCTCTTTCCTTCTGGCTCAAAAAAAGAGCCTGCCCTGTAAAAAACGGTAAGAAACACAGCCGGGATTTTTCGCTTAACGAGAACAACCTGAAGTCCATTGGGAAACTTGATGGTTTCTACAGCGAGGAGGGGGAGGACAAGAAAAAGGAGAAGGAGTTTCTTCATACCCCAATTATAGTCAGTTGCTCAGGAAACATAAAGGCTTTTGGAAAGGAAATAGTGGAGAGGTCCCCTGGTTATGCCGAGGTCCCTTGCTATGTCCTCCGGTCTTTCTCCGAAAAGAACGCGTATTATGGCTCCTTTGACAAATTGCCTGAACCCCACATCCTCCTTTATGTCTTTAAGGGTAAAGGCTTTAACCCTTACCGGGGTTTTCAGAAGTCCCCTTATTTCTTCGGCAATTCTCCTTTCCACCGAAGCAAGTTCCCTGGGGGAAATGTCCATGCCGAAAAGTAAAATAATGCCAACCCCTTTTTCCTCTTTATCTTTCCCCACGAAACTCCATATGGAGACCAGGGAATCGTTCTGCCGGGATGAAAGCGAACCTTTTATTTTACTGGCAACCTCCCTGTAGAGTCTTCTTTCCCCCTCAAAAATGGGTTCCAGCAGTTCCCTGTAAAGTGGATGTTCCCTGTTAAGGAAAAAACTGTGTTTCCTTCTGTTTCCGTTTTTATAAACGATGTTCAGAGCCTCTAATTCTTGCAGGGCAAGTTGACAGGACCTGGGATTTATTTCTCCAAGAAGGCTTATCTTTCGCCCGGATATACCATCCCCGGCAAAATAAATCGTCCTCAAAACATCAATCTTTGCATGTGTAGAAAAAAGAAGATTGGCTAATTTCATTTCAACCAAAAATGGCGGAGAGGGTGGGATTCGAACCCACGGTCCCGCTTTGGGCGGGACAATCGCTTAGCAGGCGACCCTGTTAAACCACTCCAGCACCTCTCCCTCTTTTTATAAATATATCATTCAAAATCAAAATAGTAAAGACTCCTGATAATTTTTTCCAGATTCTCCAGGGGAATTACCCTCTGTTCCTGGGTAAGGAGGTTCTTCAGGCTAATCATACCTTTCCTCACCTCCTCTCCCACTATGCCTACCAATGGGATTCCCTTCTGAGAAGCATACCCAAGTTGAGCCCTCAAGCCCTTTTCCCCGCAGTAAACATCCACCTTTATCCCCTTCCGCCTCAACTCCGAGGCGAGTTTGAAGGCCTCTGCCCTGGTATCCCTGAAATGGGCCAGAAGAATATGGGCGGGTGGGGAAATTTTCTCAGGGAACATACCCAGTTCTTCCATCACCGCGATAATCCTTTCCACTCCCAGGCTTGTTCCCGTAGCAGGGATTTCCGTCCCCGCAAAACTACCTATGAGTTTGTCGTATCGTCCCCCACCTGTTATGCTCCCGATCCTGGGCTCCTCCACCACCGTCTCAAAGATGGGTCCTGTATAATAATCCAGACCACGGGCCAGGGAAGGGTCGTAGGAATAGAACTCTTCAGGTATTCCCATGGCCCTGAGATAGGAAAAGAGTTCCTCCAGTTCATAAATTCCCTCTTCCTCCCCAAAAAATTCCCTAGCATCTTTCAGGGAGGTTAAATTCATGGCGGCAATTACCCGTTCCGCTCCGGAAGGGGAAAACCCCCGGGAAAGCAGTTCCTCCTTCACCCCATCCAGCCCCACCCTGTCAAGTTTATCCATGGCCCTGGCTAAGGAAAATTCATCTCCCTCCCCTATTTTTCTGTGAAGGGCAGAGACGAGTTTCCTGTTATTTATCCTTATAAGGAATTTCTTAAAGCCTAGCCTGGTAAGAGCATCGTAGATTATATCTATTATCTGGGCGTCCGCCATCATGGAAGAAGTACCCACGATATCCGCATCGCACTGATAAAATTCCCTGAATCTCCCCTTCTGTGGTCTGTCCGCCCTCCATACCCTCTCCATCTGATACCTCTTAAAGGGAAAAACAAGAGCAGAACGGTGCTGGGCCACGAACCGGGCAAGGGGAACCGTAAGGTCATAACGGAGTCCTACCTCCCTTCCCTTCCTGTCCGTGAACCTGTAGATAAGTTTTTCCTCCTCCCCGTATTTCCCGCTCAATACTTCCCAGAGTTCAATGGCCGGGGTTTCTATTTTTTCAAAACCGTGGGCCTCAAAAACCTCCCGGAGCACATTGAAAACATAATCTCTCCTCCTCATCTGGGAAGGAAGGAAATCTCTCATTCCCCTGTAGGTTCTGTATTCCCTCTTGGCCATGGGAAAAATTTTAACCCAAACCTGTCATACTTCCAAATTCAGGGAAGGGAAAGGCGAAGGTGAAGCCTGTCGGAATAACGAAAACCATACTCCATGGCCAGAAGGGCAACTCCCCTGGCCCTTGTGCTTAGATCAGAAGCATTTCGGGCCATGGGCATTAGGTAGATTCTGCTCTTGGGTATATTGAGGACAGAGGCCAGGCTCACCACCTCCTCCACATCTTCCCGGTCCTTTACTACGAACTTAAAAAATGATGGGAGCCCCGAAAATTCCCTTAAGACATCCAAGTTCAATCTCCTTTCCCTTTTCTCACCGGAATTGGAAAGTTTCGGGGAGACATTATAGTGAATCTCGGATTTAATTTTTAAAGGGGAAAGAGTTCCGTTAGTTTCTATTTCCACATAATAAAAAAAGGGGAAAATTTTCTCCAGGAAAAATTCAAGGGCAGGGATCTGGAGAAGGGGTTCTCCTCCTGTAATCACAAGGTTTTTTACTCCAGGGGCCACATCCACCACCCTTTTTACCACTTCTTCCACAGGGAGACCTTTCCCCTTTTCCAGGGCCTGGGGAGTATCGCAGAAGGAGCATCTTAAATTACAGCCTGCAAGTCTTAAGAAAACTGAGGGAACACCAGCCCTGGGCCCCTCTCCCTGAAGGGAATAAAAAATTGAGTGAACGAAAATTTCAGGTTTTTTCAAAATTTATTCCCGGACTCTTTCCTTGTTCCACAACGCAGAATCCGCTCTGGGTTTCTGTCTCAAAGACCTCCACCTCGGCCCTCTCCAGGGAAAGCTCCTCCACGAGTCTCTGGCCTATTAAAAGGGCCAGGTTTTCGGCGGTGGGGTTCCTGTCCAGAAGAAAAACCCTCTGACCCTGGGTCTTCATAACCTCCGCCAGGGGATCCCTGGAATTCAGTATTACACAGTGGTCAAGGTCATCAACAATGGCCTTTACATCGGTAAAATCCGCAACCATTCCCCACTGGTCCAGTTTTCCCTGGGCCTTAATCTTCACCAGATAAGAGTGCCCATGGAGAAAACGGCATTTTTCCCTGTGTTGCCATATGCGATGGGCAGCATGAAAACTTCTTTCAACCCTTATTTCCATAATTTATATTATAATTTCCCTATGGTCTTAAAGGAAGCTGCCCGGGAAATAGGAGTTGAGGAAGAAAGGTTGCGGGGCTGGGTAGAGATGTTTGAGTGGCTCAGCGACGAGATGGACGAAAAGCAGGTTGAAATAGCAAGAAGAATAAAGGAACTGGAAGACAGGGGCTTCACCCTTGCCGGGATGAGGAGAAGACTGTTTGAGGAATTCGGACCGCCAATGCCCAGGAGATTCCTCCGGGCGCTCAGGCGCAAACTGGAGGATATATTGACTTTGCTGGGGGAGGATGATAAGATAGTTTAAGGTTCGGGACGTGGCGCAGCCTGGAAGCGCACACGCTTGGGGTGCGTGGGGTCGGCGGTTCAAATCCGCTCGTCCCGACCATTTTTTTATTTTTTATGAGAATTCTCCTTACCAATGATGATGGATACCTATCTGCTGGAATAAATATCCTCAGAAGAGTGCTGAGGGAAAAGGGGTACAGTGTCATTGTAGTAGCCCCTGACAAGGAGCGCTCAGCGGTAAGCAAGGCCCTTACCCTTCACAGGCCACTCAGAATGAGGGAAATAGGTGAAGATTTTTACATTACCGACGGTACCCCCAACGATTGCATATACCTCGCTTTAGGGGTACTTGAGGAGAAGTATCCTGACCTGGTGGTATCAGGAATAAACCATGGCCCCAATCTGGGCGACGATGTGATATATTCGGGAACCGTGGGTGCTGCTATCCTGGCAACTCATTTTAGAATTCCCTCGGTAGCCTTTTCCTTTACAGGAAAGCACCTGGAAGGACTTGAACAGGCAGGAGAAAAGGCAGCCTGGCTGGTGGAAATCTTACTCAGGCAAAGGCTTACGGACATCACCGTAAATGTCAATTTTCCACCTCCTCCCTGGAAGGGAATTAAGGTAACGAGAATGGGCAGTAAAAAATACAGGCCTGAAATCATAACCAGGGAAGACCCCAGGGGTGAAAAATACTACTGGATAGGAATAGGAAGCCCGGTCTCCTCCCCGGAGGATGGGACGGATATAAAAGCAGTCAGGGAGGGATATATTTCCATAACACCAATACATTCGGACATGACCAGTTATGAACACATGAAACTCCTGAGGGAGGTCCTGAAGGGTGAGGTTTCTTAGAAAACTCTATGACTGGGTCCTGGGATGGGCCTATTCTCCTTATTCTGTCCCTGCCCTTTTTCTCCTTGCCTTCTCAGAAAGCAGTTTCTTCCCGGTTCCTCCGGACATTCTTCTTATACCACTGGGCCTCTCAAAACCGAGAAAATCTTTTTACTATGCAACCGTATCTTCCATAGGTTCAATTTTAGGTGGAGCCTTCGGCTATCTAATCGGGCTTTTCCTCATGAATTCTGTGGGCATTCCCATACTAAGGGCCTACGGCCTCATGGAAAAATACCACTATGTGAGCGCCCTCTATAACCAGTACAATGCCCTGGCGGTTAGTGTGGCTGGTTTTACCCCACTTCCCTACAAACTCTTTACCATAGCCGCCGGTGCATGCCGGATAAATTTCATTGTTTTCATTATAGCCTCTGCGCTGAGCAGGAGCGCCCGCTTCTTTTTAGTGTCGGCCCTGGTTTATGCCTTCGGGGAAAGGGCCAGGGTTTTTATAGACCGCTACTTCAACTGGCTCGCCCTTGCCTTCGGAATTCTCCTTGTGGGCGGTTTTTTGGTTATAAAATTTGCGATAAAATAATAGGGAATCGGGGCGTGGCTCAGCCTGGTTAGAGCGCCTGCTTCGGGAGCAGGAGGCCGGTGGTTCGAATCCACTCGCCCCGATTTTTCACATGGTTGCCAGAAGGTATCTAATTTCAGGGATAGTTCAGGGGGTTGGCTTTCGGTATTTTGTAAAAAGGAAGGCTGACCTTTACGGGCTGGCAGGATGGGTTCGCAACCTTCCCGATGGAAGAGTTGAGGTTTTTGCCCAGGGAGAGGAGGAGGCCATCGGGGAACTGGAAAGGGACCTGGAAAGGGGACCTTCCCTGGCCAGGGTAGAGAAGGTTGAGAAATTTGATGTTTCCCCGGAAAAGGGATTAAATTGGTTTGAGATAAGGTTCTTTTAGGGGGAAAAATGGAAAGGAACGAGGCATTGAAACTTCTCAAAGAAAACATGAAAAACAGGAATCTTATAAAACACTCCCTGGCCGTTGAGGCATGCATGAGAGCCCTGGCTCAGGAAATGGGCGAAGACCCTGATCGCTGGGGGCTTGCCGGGCTTCTCCACGACATTGATTATGAATCCACCATGGACAGGCCAGAGGAACATGGTCTCAAGGCCATGGAAATACTTAAAGACAGGATAAAGGACGAGGAAGTCCTTCACGCCATTCGGGCTCATGCTTACAAAGAGGAACCGAAAACCAAGATGGCCTGGGCCCTTTATTCCGCAGACCCCCTTACAGGATTAATAGTGGCCGCAGCCCTGATGCATCCCACCAAAAGCCTGGAAGGGGTTGACCTCAGGTTTTTAAAGAGGAGGTTCAGGGAAAAAAGATTCGCTGCAGGGGCAGATAGGGAACAGATTAAAAAATGCGAAAACCTCGGTCTTGACCTGGACAGGTTCATGGAAATCTGCCTCAATGCCATGAAGGAAATTTCCGGGGAACTGGGGCTTTAAGAGGAAATTATTCCCCGGCAATTTTCTCTAAAAGACGGGAGAGAACAGAGTCGCAGGCAAGGGGAGAGCTTCTTACCAGGGTAAGGGATTTTACCCCAGTGCCTGCCATACGAAAATGCACCAAAGTCCCGGATGCCTCCATCCCTGCAAGCATACCCTGGAAACTAAAAACCCCCCTTTTCACTTTCCCCCGGGTTATGGAGGTGTAATAGGCTCCGGCCAGGAGAAAATAAGTGGAAATTATTCTCCTCTGAAGGGAAAGGTTGTAGGGATAGGGACAGACCTCCCCTGTGATATCCCTTTCGGGAAGGGTTCCCATGCTAAGCGGAGCGGCAAGAGTTTTGAATCTATCCCAGGGGAGAAGAATTCTCCATCCCCAGTGCCGGGCAACCTCCTTTCTTCCCACCTTTACCCCTTCAACTTCCAGCCTTCGGGCAAAGATAAGGGAGGCCCTGGTCAGGTCTGAAATGTATTCCATCTGGCCTCGCTCACCCATACACACATACCTCACCAGGGAATTATGAAGGGCCAGGGCGGAAAGGGAGAGAATCTGATAAGGCAGGGGATTCAGGCGACAACAGAGAAAAGGGGAGCAATCCTTCTTCGTGGCCGAAAATTTATAGGGACGAGTATACATCTCCAGGAAAAGGCGAACTGCCAGAGGAAAGGAATTGTCCCTTTTTCCGAGAATAGTTCTATAACGGGAGGAAGCCAGAAGGTCCACCAAAGCATTCCTGTAAGTCCTTGAGGTTATAGGAAATCCCTTCTCCTTTTTTGTCCGTCTTCTTTCCATATACTTCACTTTCACCAGTTTCTTTAAAATATCTTCCTGGACAAGTTCCTCCCCTTCCCCGAGTTTTGACCTCATAAAATCAAGGAATTCCCCTGTCTCCGTGAGCAACCTTTCAGGGGGAGGACTCTTCCAGGAAATCAAAACTGCCCTGAAATCCCTCTCGTATTTTTTTCTCAGGTAAAGCAGGTCAAATAGGTCAGGCCCTGTCACCGTCCTGGAAAGGTTAACCCTGAGTTCCATCTGGTCATAAAGGAAAAACCCGTATATGAGCAAAATCACGCCCAGCAAAACCAGGAAAATCCACTTTATTACTCCCCGCCAGTTTTTTCTAATTATCAGGACAAAGAGCCTATAGGGATTAAAGGAAGGAAGCATTCAGAGAAACTCCCTCACAACCCCCTCAACTTCCTTTCTTATTCTTTCCAGGGCTTCGGGGGAGGAGGCCTCAAACCTCAGGACGAGAACCGGCTGGGTGTTGGAGGCCCTCACCAGGGCCCAACCGTCT
Organism: Candidatus Aminicenantota bacterium; assembly: GCA_027025175.1. Taxonomy (GTDB): domain Bacteria; phylum Acidobacteriota; class Aminicenantia; order S016-38; family S016-38; genus JALSNJ01. The sequence goes on from JALVRF010000143.1 coordinate 30,642, forward strand.
GGGTATTCTATTCTTACCCCGTCTATGTCAATCACGGGATAATCAGGATGAAGTTCCCTGAGTTTTTCTTTTATCTTTTCCACCGCTTCAAATTTCCGCTCTTCGGTGGTCTCCACCCTGATCTCCGGGGTAGAAAAGGACCTGGGCAGGGAATCAACTATGGAAGAAAGGGGCTCGTTAACGTTGGAAAGGTATTCCAGGAGTCTGGCCGACGAGTATATGGCATCGTCAAAGCCGTAATAGCGGTCAGCGTAGAATATGTGACCGCTCATTTCCCCTGCCAGCAGGGCTCCTTCCTCCTTCATCTTCTTTTTGATGAAGGAATGCCCGGTTTTCCACATTATGGGAATTCCTCCCAGCCTCTTTATCTCCTCAAAAAGGAATTTTGACGCTTTAACATCGGATATTATCTTTGCCCCGGGATTTTTCTGGAGAACATCCCTTATCAGAACCATCATAATCTGGTCCCCGAAAAGGAGCCTTCCCTTATCGTCCACAACCCCCAAACGGTCAGCGTCCCCGTCGTAGCCGATTCCTACCTCCGCTTTAAGGGACACGGTTTTCCTGGAAAGTTCCTTCATGTTTTCAGGCACTGTGGGATCAGGGTGGTGATTGGGAAATCTTCCGTCCACCTCACAGTAGAGGGTATGGACCTCGTGTCCCATCCTTTCAAAAAGCTCTCTGGCAACGAAACACCCCACCCCGTTTCCCCCATCCACCACAATTTTCATCTTCCTGCTGGGGTGAACATTGGCGAGGACGAAATTAATGTAAACCTGGACCACCTCCCTCTTTTTCACCTTACCTTCTCCCTCTTCAAAATCATCTTTCTCTATAATTCTATAGAGTTCCTTTATCTCCGGCCCATAGAGGGTTTCCTTTCCGCAAAGAACTTTGAAGCCGTTGTAGTCCGGAGGATTGTGGGAACCCGTTATCATCACTCCCCCATCCTTCTCCCAGTGAAAAATGGCGAAATAGGTCAGGGGAGTAGGCACCATGCCTATGTCCACCACATCCACTCCGGTTGATGTTATCCCGTCTACCAGCCAGTCCCTGAGTTTGGGAGAAGAAAGCCTTCCGTCCCTGCCCACAACTATCTCCTTTCCGCATCCTCTTTTTATGTAGGAACCTATGGACTTTCCTATAAGAAAGACCGCCTCCTGATGCAGTTCTTTTTCAAAAATGCCACGAATGTCGTAGTTTCTGAATATATGGGACGCTATCTTTGCCATTTCAACCTCCTTCTTCAAAACTGAAGAATTTATCCCCTCCTATAATTATGTGGTCCAGGAGATCTATGTCAAGAAGGGAAGCGGCCTTTCTTATCCTCTCGGTTAAAGCCCGATCCTGGGCCGAAGGTTCTGGATTTCCAGAGGGATGATTGTGGAAAATTATAAGTCTCGTTGCCCCTATTTCCAGGGCCCTCTTCATGAGGAGCCCAACATCTACCATGGAGTTTTTTCTCCCCCCGCTGTGGAGAACCTCTGCCTTGAGGACCAGGTTGGATTGATTCAGGTATATGGCCCCGAAAAATTCCCTCTTCCTGAAGGAAAACATGGCCTTCAGAAACTCCACCGCATCCAAGGGGCTCTTTATCCTCTTACCCTTAAGGCTTCCGGAGGAAAGCCTGCCTGCCAGGGAAAGGGCTGCCTTTACCTGGGCTGCCTTGGCCCTTCCCATTCCGGCAAAGGACGACAGTTTATCCAGAGACCAGGAGGCAAGTTCCTTTAAACCTCCACCTTCCTTCAAAAGTTCATGAGCAAGGTCTAAGGCAGATTTTCCCCTACTCCCACTCCCCAGGATTATTGCCAGGAGTTCCGCATCCGAAAGAGCCCCCTCCCCCCTCTCCCAGAGTTTCTCCCTGGGCCGTGAACTCTCAGGAAGGTCCTTTATTCTGTAACTCATAAAAAACCCTCCTTAAACCCGAACTGGCTTTATCCTGAACGAAAAGGTCCGCTATCTGAACATGAGGGGTGGGCTGGGGATTCACCACATAAACCTCGGCCCCAAAGCCCCTGGCAACGAAAGGGAGCTGGGCCGCCGGTTGAACCAGACCGGAAGTCCCCACCACAATGAAAACCTCGGCCCACCCGGCGAGTTCAAAACTTTTCCTTACTGCCTCCCCAGGAAGGGCCTCCCCAAACCAAACAACATCGGGCCTTGCCAGTCCTCCACAGGAAGGGCATTTCGGAGGAATCCCCATGCATGCCTTCTCGTCCTCCCATTTCCTCCCACAGGAGGTGCACCTCTGCCTCCAGATGTTTCCATGTAACTCCACAACCTTCCGGCTCCCTGCCCTCTGGTGAAGACCGTCCACATTCTGGGTAATTACCCAGAGGTCAAATTCCCTTTCCATTTCAGCCAGAAGTCTGTGAGCCTCATTGGGCTCTGCCCCGGAAATAACCTCCCTCCTCCAGCAATACCACCTCCAGACCTTTGCCGGATCCTGGCGGAAAGCCTCAGGGGTAGCCAGCTCCTCGGGCTTTGCTCCCTCCCATAGCCCGCCTTTGTCTCTGAAGGTGGGAACTCCGCTTTCGGCTGAAATCCCTGCTCCTGTAAGCACAACCACCCTCATGGTGAAATTCTAACACCTGTGAAAGCAAAAACTTGAACAAATTTACGCCTTAGAGTTAAAATAATCGTTCAAAATTTTACGGAGGAAAAAAATGACCCCAGAAATTCATGAAATAGGTAAAAATTTTTATCTAATTAAAAGCAAGGAAAAGGACTTTCATCGCAACATATACATAAAGAAGTTCGTGGGGCCCCATGGAGAAAGCATAAACATGGTGATGGACCCGGGAACCGCCCTGGACTATCCTTCCCTCAGTAAGGCGACCAAAGAACTAATAGGTGGGATTAAGAACATTCACATAATTTTCCTGAGCCATCAGGATCCCGATGTTTCCTCCAATATCTCCCCTATTCTGGCCTCGGCTCCCAAGGCCATGGTTTTCACATCAATAGACACATGGAGACTTGTGAAGATGTATGGAATTCCGGAACAGAGGTTCAAACCCGTGGAATCCTTCAAAAACGATGTGCTCAAAATAAAAAGAACCGGAACCTTCATCCAGTTTGTACCTGCCAGATACTGCCACTTCAGGGGCGCCTATATGTTTTATGACCACGAAAGCCGCATTCTCTTTTCAGGGGACTTCATGGCAGGATTAAACACAAAGAAGGACCCGGGAATTTATGCTAACGAGGAATCCTGGGAGGGAATTTCCCTTTTTCATCAGATATACATGCCAACCCAGAAGGCGCTTCGGGCCACGGTGGATAGAATAGGCCTTCTGTCCCCGCCTCCGGAAGTTATTGCCCCTCAGCACGGGGATGTGGTGGCTGGAGAATTTCTCGCTGAATTCCTTACCAGGCTCTCTTCTTTGTCCGTGGGAGTGGACTTAGAGGAAGGTCTGGAGGCGGAAAAAGAAAGCCTGATTTTAGCCCTTACCTCTTTTATGGACATGCTGGAAATGCTTTATCCTGAAGTTCACTCATCTCTGCTTGATACCCTGACCCATAGTGGCGATTTTACCACTGTGTTTGATGTGGCTGGAGGAACAATAAAGGGTGTGAAATTGATCCCCTCATCCGCCATCCATTATTTCTGGAAAGCCCTCGCTGGCTCCTCCCCTGAGGAAACCCACGATGAACTCAGAGGAATGTTTATAAGCAGCCTTAATAGTTTTGGGCTGGAGATTCCCCCCTCCCTCAAGGAAGAGGAGAAAAAGGAGGGTTCTATAGACCTTACGAAAATGTTCGGCTGACGCTTGTCTCCTGATCTGAAAAGTTCTTAATATTAATTCCGAACCAATGGGAGCCTTTATTTAAAAATTTTTCATTCAATTATTTGACTTTTTACTAATATTGTAATATTATAAAATTGATGAAATCCCCCTCAGGAGGTTCTTATGAAGTTTAAAAGAACCATCAGGTATGAGGGGGAGCTGGACAGGTCTCTTTATTATTACATGCTCTCTCTGCCGGAAGGGGAGGGCATAATCAGATGCATCCAGTGCGGAACCTGTTCCGGAGTATGTCCCCTCTCCATTTATATGGATTTCACACCCAGAAAACTGATAGCCCTGGTGAGGGAAGGTTTCAGCATGGATGTTCTCTCAAGTTTTACCATTTGGCTTTGCTCCTCCTGTTATGCATGCACTGTTTCCTGTCCCCAGGAGATCAAAATCACGGAAATAATGTACGCCCTGAAAAGGAAGGCCATTGAGGAGGGGGTTTACCCCAGAAGATTCCCGGTTCCTGTTCTGGCCAGGGAATTTTTCCAAATGGTCCTGAGAAACGGCAGGAGCAGTGAGTCCCTTCTCGTTTTAAACCTCATCCTGAAGACTAACATTTCAAAGGCCCTTTCCTACGTTCCCCTCGGCCTAAAACTCCTTAAAACGCGGCGCCTCAGTCTGAAGAAAGAACGAACGCCAGGGGCTTCGGAGGTTAAGGCCATTCTTGAAGGTCTAAAGGAGGGTGGGCCATGAGATACGCTTATTATCCAGGATGCTCACTGAAGGGCACGGGAAAGGCTTACGAGAAAAGCACCCTGGCTCTGTTCACAGCTCTGGACATTGAACTTGTAGAGATACCTGACTGGAATTGTTGCGGGGCTACAGCATACATGGCCGTTGATGAAATTGCTTCTGCTGCTCTTAGTTTCAGGAATCTGGTTCTGGCTCAGGAAATGGGTATGAAGAAAATCGTGGCTCCCTGCAGTGCCTGTTATCTTAATCTCATCCGGGCGAAAAAAATCTATTTGGGAAATGGACCTGCCAGGGAAAAACTCTGTAAGGCTCTGGAAAAGGCAAATCTGGAGTTTGACTGTTCGGCTCTCCCTGAGGTTCTTCATCCCCTTCAGGTCCTCACCGAGGACCTGGGGATAGAGAAATTTAAGGAAAGGGTAAAAAGGCCTTTAAAGGGATGGAATTTAGTTCCCTATTACGGTTGTCAGGTAGCAAGGCCCTATGACGGCTATGACGACCCGGTTTATCCTGTAAAAATGGACCTTCTCCTTGAAGCCGCTGGGGCACAGGTGATTTCCGATTACCCATTAAAAACCCGATGCTGCGGTGGCTCCCTGACCGGGACTATTGAGAATGTGGGAATAAGGCTTAATTTTCTCCTGATTAAAGAAGCTAAGAAAAGGGGAGGGGAGGCTATAGTCACCATCTGTCCCCTCTGTCAGTTCAACCTGGAAATGTACCAGGGAAAAATGGAGGAAAAATTCAGGATGCCTGTACTTTATCTTCCGCAGGTTCTCGGTCTGGCCCTGGGTCTAAGTCCTGAGGAACTGGGGTTCCAGCACCTTGTCTATAAACCCCATATGGAGGTTTAAAATGGGTGAGGAACTGAGAATAGGAGTTTATATATGTTATTGCGGTTTTAATATAGCCTCCAAGGTGAGGGTGGAGGAGGTTGCGGAATTTGCCAGCCAACTTCCCGGGGTTGTGGTTTCCAAGGCCTATAAGTACATGTGCTCCGACCCCGGGCAGGAAATGATAAAACAGGACATAAAGGAGCACCGTCTTAACCGGGTGGTGGTGGCCTCCTGCTCTCCCCTCCTTCACGAGCACACCTTCAGGAAGGCGGTAAAGGACGGAGGGCTAAACCCCTTCCTCTTCCACATGGTTAACATAAGGGAAAATGTTTCCTGGGTTACCGAGGACGAGGACCTGGCCACTGAAAAGGCCAAGGCCTTGGTGGCAGGTGGCGTCTACAGGGTAAGCGGGCAGAAACCCCTTCAGGTGAGAAAGGCTGAGGTAAGACCGGAGGTTCTCATTATAGGCGGAGGGATAGCAGGGATTACCGCAGCCCTCAACATAGCCAATTCAGGGAAAAAGGTTTACCTGGTGGAAAGGGAGCCCTCCGTCGGTGGGATGATGGCCAAATTTGACAAGACCTTCCCAACCCTGGATTGTGCCTCCTGCATTCTCACCCCCAAAATGTCCGCGGTAGCCTCCCATCCCAACATAGAACTTCTCACCTATTCGGAAGTCAAATCCGTGGACGGTTATATAGGCAATTTTGATGTGAAGATTCTCAAAAAAGCCAGGAGAATTATAGAAACCAAGTGCACGGGTTGTGGGGAATGCGCTGTGGTTTGTCCGGTGGAATTTCCCAGTGAGTTTGACGAATTCCTGGGGAAGAGAAGGGCAACTTACAGACCCTTTGCCCAGGCTGTGCCCAACATTTATGTTATAGAAAAAATAGGCTCATCTCCCTGCACCTTCACCTGTCCTGCGGGTATCCAGGCCCACGGATATGTGGCCCTGGCAGGGGCCAGAAAATTTGAGGAGGCCTTTGAACTGATAATGGAGGCAACCCCCCTGGTGGCCACCTTAGGAAGGGCCTGCTACGCCCCCTGCGAGGAAGAATGCACCTGCAACGAACTGGAAGGAACTGTTTTAATAAGGAGAATAAAGAGGTTCATTGCCGATTATTATTATGCCAAGCATCCAAAGCCACCCTATGGTCCAGCAGAAAGGAAGTCCAATAAAAGGGTAGCCGTGGTGGGGAGCGGTCCCGCCGGGTTAACCGCAGCCTATCATCTGGCAAAGAAAGGTTACGGAGTAACTATATTTGAGGCTGAGCCTCAGCCTGGAGGGATGCTCAGAATAGGAATCCCTGAATACAGACTGCCCAAGGATGTTCTGGACAGGGACATTGCCAATGTTACCTCCTTGGGCGTGGATATAAAGACCAATCACAGGGTGGAATCCCTCAAGAGATTAAAGCAGCAGGGGTACGATGCAATTTTCGTGGCCGTGGGAGCCTGTGAGCCTAAGTGGATGGGGATAGAAGGGGAAAACCTGGAAGGGGTGGTTGGTTGCATAGACTTCCTCAGGGATGTGAACCTGGGAAGGAAAACGAACCTAAGGGGCAAGAAGGTCCTGGTAATTGGGGGAGGAAACGCCGCCATTGACCCTGCCAGGGTAGCCCTGAGGCTGGGAGCAGAAAAGGTTATCCTCATGTATCGCCGTTCCCGGGCAGAGATGCCGGCCTTCCCCGAAGAGATAGAAGCGGCGGAGAAGGAAGGGGTGGAATTTCAGTTCCTGGCGGTTCCAAGAAGGTTTACAGGACGGGATGGGAGGGTGACCAGGGCAGAGTGCATTAGAATGAGGTTGGGAGAGCCCGACGATACTGGAAGAAGAAAACCCATACCCATTCAGGGCTCCGAATTTACCGTGGAAGTGGACTTAGTAATAGAAGCCATAGGACTTAGACCCTCCACCCATCCCTTTGCCGAAGAACTTGCCCTTAACAAAAACGGCACCATACAGGTCCATCCTGAAACCCTCCAAACCTCCCTGCCCTTTGTCTTTGCCGGAGGGGATGCGGTCTCAGGACCTTCCATAATAGTGGAAGCCATAGGCCACGCAAGAAGGGCCGCCCATTACATAGACCTTTACCTTCAGGGCAAGGATATCTCCGTTCCAAACTTTGAGGAGCTGCTACCCATGGTGGACAAACAGGAAGTGCTAAAGAGAAGACCCTATCCCATGGCCTATAGCAAACCCAAACACGAAATTTCCCTGGAGGAGAGGCGCACCACCTTCAAGGAAGTGGAACTTCCCCTCACCGAAGAGGAGGTGGTGGCAGAGGCTAAGCGCTGCCTCAACTGTGCAGTCTGCTCCGATTGTCACCAATGCATAAAGGTGTGCCCTGCCGACGCCATAGATTATTCCCAGAAGGACCAGGAGGTGGAAGTAAAGGTGGGAACAATAATCGTGGCCACCGGATTCAAAACCTTTAACCCCGAAAGAATTCCCCAGTACGGATATCGCAGATACCCCAACGTCTATACCGCTGTGGAGGGGGAAAGGCTGGTAAACTCCTCTGGACCCACGGGTGGTGAGGTAATTCTCCGCGACGGCAGAAAACCAAAGAGCATAGGAATCGTCCACTGTGTCGGGTCCAGGGACAGGAGATTCAATGAATACTGTTCCAGGGTTTGCTGTATGTATTCTCTGAAGTTGGCCCACCTTCTCAAGGAGAGAACTGGTGCTGAGGTTTACAATTTCTACATAGACATAAGAACCCCTGGAAAGGGTTACGAGGAGTTCTATCACAGGTTAATGGAAGAGGGGGTTCACTTCATAAGGGGAAGGGTAGCGGAAATAACTGATTGGGCGGTTAAACCGGAAGAGGAAGGGAAACTGGTCATAAGGGTTGAGGATACCCTGGCAGGAGTGATAAGGAGAATTCCCGTGGACATGGTGGTCCTTTCCGTAGGACTTGAGCCCCAGAGGGACGCCGAGCAAATAAGAAGGATGCTCAACCTCTCCTGCTCCACCGAAGGGTTCTTCCTGGAAAGGCATCCTAAACTGGCTCCGGTTTCCACCTTCACCGACGGGATATTCATTGCCGGGGCCTGTCAGGGACCCAAGGACATTCCTGACACCGTGGCCCAGGCAGGGGCAGCAGCCGCCGAGGCCATGGCCTTAGCGGATAAGGGCTTCGTGGAATTAGAGCCAAATACCGCCTATATTCAGGAGGAGCTCTGCTCGGGCTGCCACATATGCATAGGTCTCTGCCCCTATTCCGCCATAAGTTACAACCCGGAAAAGAAAGTGGCGGAGGTCAACGAGGTGCTTTGCAAGGGTTGTGGAACCTGCGTGGCAGCCTGTCCCAGCGGAGCCGCGGAACAGAGGCTATTTGAAACCGCCCAGATTCTCATGGAACTGGAAGGAGGGCTTCATGTATGAACCCAAGATAATTGCTTTCTTTTGCAATTGGTGCACATATACAGCGGCAGACCTTGCAGGGGTCTCCAGGATGAAATACGCCCCCAATGTGAGAATCGTCCGGGTTATGTGCTCCGGGAGGGTGGACCCCGAACTGGTGATAAAGGCCTTTGATCTGGGGGCCGACGGGGTTCTCATTGGAGGATGCCATCCCGGGGATTGTCATTACCAGAACGGAAACCACAAGACTTTAAGAAGATCTGTCCTTCTTAAAAAACTCCTACCGCAATTAGGGATTGAACCTGAAAGATTAAGGCTGGAGTGGATTTCCGCCTCCGAGGGAGAGAAAGTAAGCAGGGTATGCAACGAATTCACTGAGGAGATAAGGAAATTGGGTCCTCTAAAAAGGGAGGTGAAAAATGCCGGATAAGCCCTGGGTAGCCTTTTACTGGTGCGCCTCCTGCGGAGGATGCGAGGAGGCGGTGGTGGACATAGCGGAGAAAATCCTGGATGTGGTCCAGGCCGTAAATATAGGGTTCTGGCCCGTGGCCATGGACTTCAAAAAAGAAGATGTGGAGAAAAAACCCGATGGCTTCTTTGTAGCCTCCTTTATAAATGGAGCGGTAAGAACTTCTGAGCAGGAGGAAATGGTAAAACTCCTCAGGAAAAAATCCCAGTTGATCTTTGCCTTCGGTTCCTGCTCCCATTTAGGAGGAATCCCAGGGCTTGCCAACCTTTATTCTAAGGAGGAAATTCTCTCCTATGCATACAGGGAAAGCCCCAGCACGGAAAATCCTCAGGGCACCATACCAAGAACTTCCTGGAAGGAAAACGGATATTCCCTGGATCTTCCAGAATTCTACGACCGGGTTTTCACCTTGAACCAGGTGATAGATGTAGATTACTACATACCGGGCTGCGCCCCACCGCCGGACATAGTCATGGGCGCCTTTGAAGCCCTGCTCAAGGGGGAACTTCCGGAAAAGGGTTCGGTCCTCTCCCCCAACAAGGCCCTCTGCAGCACCTGTCCCCTCAACGAAACCAAGCCAGATAGGCTCCTGATCAAGGACCTGAAAAGGCCCCACGAGGTGGAAATTGACCCTGAAAAATGCTATCTGCTCCAGGGCCTGCTCTGTATGGGTCCTGCCACCCGAACAGGATGCGGTGAAAGGTGTATAAGGGTCGGAATGCCCTGCAGGGGATGCTTCGGTCCCTTAGACAATGCCCTGGACCAGGGTCTTTCCATGCTCTCCGCCATGGCCTCCATCCTTGATTTTTCCCCTGAGGAACAGGCCCAATTGGAGGAGGTCTTAAGGGCGTGTCCTGACCCTGCAGGGAGCCTGTATCGTTTCTCCCTTCCCCGCTCCATCCTTAAGGGGAAAATAAGGAGGGAATAATGGAAAGGATAAGCATAAACCCCATAACAAGGCTGGAAGGGCACGGCGATATAGAAATCTTTCTGGACGAGGCAGGCAATGTGGCTAAAGCCTACCTACAGATTCCCGAACTCCGCGGATTTGAAAAATTCGCCCAGGGAAGGCCTGCAGAGGAAATGCCCAGGATAACGCCGAGGATTTGTGGTGTTTGCCCCACTGCCCATCACATGGCCTCAACCAAGTGTTTGGACGCCCTTTTTAAAGTGCAGCCCCCTGAAGCCGCCAGGAAAATCCGCCATCTCTTCTACAACATGTTCATGTTTGAGGACCACCTCCTGCATTTTTACTACTTAGGGGGGCCTGATTTCATTGTGGGACCAAAGGCTCCCAGGGAGGAAAGGAACATACTGGGGGTAATCGGGAAGGTGGGCCTGGAGATTGCCAAAAAACTCATTTCCACCCGGCGCAGGGTAAGGGAACTGATGACGGAGATGGGCGGCAAGGTAATCCATCCGGTTTTCGGCCTCCCCGGAGGAATCTCAAAACCCTTAGAAAAGGAAACCGTGGAAAAACTCAAGGAAGTTTCTTCCGAAGCCCTGGAATTTGCCAAATTCACCGTAAAGGCCTTCCACGACATAGTCCTTTCAAACAGCCAGTATGTGGAAATAATCACCAGCGAGCCCTATCTCCTTAAAACTAATTACATGGGATTGGTGGACGAAAACAATCGGGTCTCCTTCTATGATGGGCAGGTAAGGATAGTGGACACAGAGGGCAGGGAAATCGGGAGGTTCTCAGGCCTTGACTACTTAGAATACATAGCCGAGCATGTGGAGCCCTGGACATACATAAAATTCCCCTACCTGAGGAAATTTGGGTGGAAGGGATTTGTGGACGGGGAGGGAACCTCCATCTACCGGGTAGCCCCCTTAGCCAGGCTCAACGCCTCCGAAGGGATGAAAACCCCCTTAGCCCAGGAGGAATACGAGAGATTTTACGACACCTTAGGAGGAAAACCCGTCCATCACACCCTGGCTTACCACTGGGCAAGGGTAATTGAGGCTCTGCAGGCAGCGGAAATGATGGTGGCCCTTTCCAGGGACCCGGACATCGCCTCAAAACAGGTAAGAAATCTCGACCTTAAGACCCCGGAGGAAGGGGTTGGAATAGTGGAGGCCCCCAGGGGCACCCTTATTCACCATTACAAAACCGACGAAAGAGGAATAATAACCGAGGCCAACCTGATAGTGGCCACGGTGGCCAACGCCGCTTCCATGAACATCAACATAGACAGGGTAGCCCGGGCAATGATAAAGGAAGGGAAGGTGGACCATGGGATCCTGAACATGGTGGAAATGGCCTTCAGGGCCTATGACCCATGTTTCGCCTGCGCCACCCACAGCCTTCCTGGTGGTTTTCCCATAAGGATAAAAATCATGGGACCCGGGGGAAACCTCCTGAGGGAAATTACGAACCTGTGAAGAGGCTTATACTCTGTTTGGGGAACGAAATTGCCGGCGACGATGGTGTGGGAATTTACATAGGAAAAAGGCTCCGGGGTCTGATAAAAGGATGGGATGTCAAGTGCAGCGATAAGGCTGGCTTCTATCTGATAGAGGAAATGGAAGGATACGACGAGGTGGTGCTGGTGGACAGTTTGGTGGTCAGGGAGGGAAGGGTCGGGGAGATAGTGGAGGGATACATTCAGGAGGGGACTGCGGGAACGAGCCCCCATTCCCTTTCCATATCCCAGAGTTTATCCCTGGGAAGAGCACTGGGCCTGAAGATTCCCCGGAAGGTCAAATTTTTCGCCATAACCATCCCGCCTCCTTCCCTCGGTGAAGGCCTGTCCCCCACAGTCAAAGAGGCGGCGGAAAAGATAATTTCCCTTCTCAGTCTCCTTTAATTTTTTCAAAATCCGGGTTTATAATTAATTGTTGTCAAAGAAGAAGGAGATCTGGTATGCGAATAATAAAGCACATATTGTTATTATTTTTGGGGCTACACCTTTGGGCAGGGGTTCAATACAGGATTCTGGTGGTTAAATCCGATTATCCGGATCTGCAGGCCTTTCAAACCCATATTCTTCAATTCCTGGACGCCTCAGCCTTCAAGTACGATGTCCTGGAGCCCGGGGAGGATTTTTCTTATTCAACCCTGGTTTCCGGGAAAAACCTCAATTACACCAGCGTGATTCTTCTTAGAAGGGCCTCAGAGCTTTATCCCCAAGAAAAATCCGCCCTGGAAAAGGCCTCCTCAAAAGGCGTATCCCTCATAGGATTTGTGGATATAGCAGGAGAATCTCCCTTTTACAGGGAACTTTTCGGCATAAAGGAGATAGGGGGCTGGGAAGAAGCCGAAAACATAAGAATCAAGTCTGGCCTCGGCTTTTTAACCCATGAAATAGAGGGAGAAAAGTTGAGACCCTCACTCATAAGGGAAATCCGGTTGGAAAAAACCTGCAGGATAATTGCTGCCTCCGGCGCCAGCATCCCGGCGGTATCCGCCTGTCCATATTCCAAGGGCATAAATTACCTTTTTAATCTGGACAGGAACTCCCTGTCCTGGTGGTATTCTGAATGGGGAAAATCGGACAAAGACCCCAGGCTGGTCCTCCTTCGGCGGGCGATAATTGAGAATTCTGGATTGGGTTTTGTGTATTACGACCTTTCCCATACGGTAATTCTCAGGATTGACGACTTCCTTCAGAACCGCCACACCTGGGAGGACCCGGTATATCCGCAATACCCCCTGGTCACCCACAGAATGGACGAGGAATATCTCAAAGAAATAGGGGATGTCTTTCAGAAGCACAATGCCCATGTAACATTCCTCGTGGTCCCGGGCTTTGTGGATCCCGGCCCGGAAAAGGGGGTTTTACTGGTGAACGGGCATTCGCCATCCCTCAGGCAATGCGGCACTGTATACGATGTTAAGGATGTAGTCTTCAAAGTAACCTCCGGGTGGAACGCCGGGGATACTTATAACTATCCCCCAGAGTACAGGGGCATAGTTGAACTCTTACACAGGGGACTGGTAGATGTTCAGGAACACGGTTTTACCCACATAAACTGGAAAAAGAACGAATGGTGCGCAAGCCCCAACAGGGCAACCAATCCCTTTCCCTGGGAGAGGGAATTCGTTGATCTGGTGGACCACGACCCTGTCCCGGAGTATGTCCAGGAGGATATCCTCTATCAGGGTTTCACAAGGCTAAAAGACTGGTTCGGTCACGAACCGCTGGCCCTCATTCCCCCGGGCCATGCCCACGACGAAACCACCTTAGAAGTTGCCCACCGGTTTGGAATCAAACTCTTCAGCGTGGATTGGCTCGGCATCTGGAAGGATTGGGGGTATGACAAGAATCAGCAGATTAAGTCCCTGTTTATAAACTACATGAACTGGGCTCCCCCTCCCTCTCTTCTCTGGCACATCGCAGCCAGCCCTCACCTGGTTTATTTTCACGACTGGGACCTTATTCTCGGAGGCCCTGATTGGCTTGATGAACTTCTCACCCAGTGGGAAGAAACCCTTAAGGTAAAACATTACATTTCCCTGGCAGAATTCGCTGGATACTATTTCTCCCAGATAGAAGCCTCCAGGGAAGGGAACAGGTTTACCGTCACTGTTGACATAAGTAACACCGGGGGCCCCCACAATCTTCCCCAGGATAGATTTTTCTCCTCCCACAGTCTTATTCTAAAAATCCACCTGCCGGAGAACCTGTGGAGAAGCAATCTTTACTTCAGGGGCTTTTATCAGGCCGTCTCAAATTCTCCCTCGGTAAAAAGAGTATATTTAAAAGATGGGGAGATGGTGGTGGAGTTTAAACCCTTTGGAAAGGCATCCAGAAAAACCGCCGAGATTACATTCACAGAAGGGAGAAGGTGAAGGGAAAATATCTCTTCCTGGGAGTTCTTCTTCTGGTTTTCGCCCTGGGTCAACTGAGAATACTGGACGCGGACCCGCCCTATAACCTGAGTAAAATATCCATGGGGGAATTCGGAGATCCCGGAAGTTACGCCCTCAACGCCCGCAACAAGGTGGTCCTGGGTCACTGGGAGGCGGACAAGTGGAACCTTATGTATACCAATCCTATACCCCATCTCATCTCCTTTGCAGTCTTTAAAATTCTTGGGGTCTCCTTCTTATCCATGAACCTGGTTCCCCTTATTTTTGCCCTTCTGTCCATATGGATATCCTTTCTTCTCTTTCAGGAACTTCTACCTTCCTGGAAAACAGCGTTTCTTTTCACCCTGCTGCTCTCCTTCCATTACCTTTTCCTGTGCTATTCCAAAATAGCAGACCGAATAATGCCCATGGGATTTTTTATCATCCTCTCTGTTTATCTTCTGGAAAAGGCCCGGGGCAAAAAAATGGCCCTGATTTTCCTCTCAGGAATATCGCTCTTTGCAGCCTTCCTGAGCAAGGGAAAGATGGCATATCTATTTCCCATATTTCCCCTTGCCCTGTTTTTTTACAGGAGAGTAAACCTCTGGGAGAGGTTGAGGGAAGTGGTTGTTTTTCTCCTGGGAATTTTTGCTGCCTTCCTCCCCTGGTATCTTTTCCTTTATTTGCCCCACAGGGAAATCTATGTACTTTTCGGCTCCAGGGCCACATGGAGGATAATGAAAATCCACAGCCTGGCCAATGGCATAAGCAATTTCGTCCACCAGCCCCTTGTTTTCTTCTACCCGTACATGCTTCTGCTTTCAGTCCTCGCACTGACAGGACTTTTAATTGCGTCCCGGGGATTTTTAAGGGAAGACCTTCCCTTTTCAGTGGCCCTTTCCCTTTTATGGCTTCCAGCCCTTTACCTTTTTCTTTCTTCCTTCAGCCTGAGGCCCATAAGGTATTTTTTTGAAATCATATACCCAATGTTCATCCTCTCCGCATATCTCCTCCAAAGAAACTCCTCTAAAATTTCCGGGATAATTCCCTTCTTTGCCAAATATTTCCTTTTTCTTGAAGTTTTTGTTCTTATTATAAGGCTTTCTGGAAAATACCGCATACTCCTGAACCCCATTTATTTCTTCCCCTTCTTAATCCTGCCCTTTCTTCCAGCTCTCATCCCCTTCAAATTAAAGTTCCCAAAGGCCTTAGTATACGCCCTGCTTCTGGGGAATCTTCTCTGGGGGCTGAAAATATACCTGCCCTATTATTCGCATCCCAAATATCGGCTGAAGCAAATCTCCTTAGACCTGGGTAAGGCCTTTCCCCCTTCGGATTTTGCTGGCCTTACCGCTCCGGTTCTTTCCATGGAGAATCGGCACATTCCCCATGTATCCTGGCCCACCCACAGAATAAATTACGAAAGAGATTTTCCATGGAAAAAGCACATAAGATTCGTGGTTCTCCTCACCTATAATGGGGAATTAAACTATTACTGGAACAGGTTTCCCGATTTCATGAAAACCCTCAGGACCGTGGCGAGATTCTATCTCTGGAGGACAGACCTTCTGCTCATGGCCCCGGGGAATTACACGGGACATCAGGAAGGGGAGAACTTAAGGAGAAAGGGTGGGTACGCCATATATGAAAAAGGAGCCTCGGGGACTTGGACCCTCTATTTGCCCGAAGACCTGGAGGGACACTTCCTTTCCCTTACCAGCAAGGGGAATTTCCTGCTCCTCCGCCTCCGGGGCAACGAAAGGTGCGTGACTGCCAAGGGGGAGGGGATGTTCGCTGTCCTTTACGGAGGTAGAAACTACAAACTTCAAAAATTATTGGTTAACCCTGGCAAAGAAATAAATTTTTATAAAAGAAAGGGATGTAAATTCTGGATTGATTACATAGAAGGAGGGGAAAAGTGAATGCCGCTTTTATAGCCCTGGCAGGTCTTGGGTGGTTTGCCCTGGCTTATTTTCTCTATGGAAGATTTCTTGACAGGAAGGTAATAAAACCGGATCCCCAAAAGCCCACCCCTGCCCATACTCTTTATGACGGGGTGGACTATGTCCCTGCCCATCCAGCGGTTCTCTTCGGCCACCATTTTTCATCCATAGCCGGGGCAGGCCCCATAGTTGGCCCAATCCTCGCCTATTCCCTCTTTGGATGGGGACCGGCTCTTCTCTGGGTTCTTCTGGGGACGGCCTTCATAGGGATGGTGCACGATTATTTTTCCCTGATGACTTCCGTCAGAAACCAGGGGGTGAGCATAGCCGAGGTGGCGGAAAGGGTGATTTCTAAAACCGCCAAATGGCTTTTTTCCGTCTTCGTCTGGTTCACCCTGGTTCTGGTTGTGGCGGTCTTTTCGGTAATAACAGCAAAGACCTTAGAGGAAAAGCCCCAGATTGCAGTTCCAACCTTAGGCCTTATCGTTGTGGCCATACTTTTTGGCCTTGCAGTTTACAGGTTAAAGATGAAAGTTCTCCCTGCCACCTTAGCCTCGTGGTTCCTCATTTTCGCCTTAGTCTGGCTGGGTTATAAATTCCCCATAAGGGCCGGGTTTAACACATGGTTTTATGTTTTCCTGATTTACGCCTTTGTGGCCTCGGGCCTCCCTGTTTGGTTCCTGCTTCAGCCCAGGGATTACCTGAGCATGACCATACTCTTCGCAGGACTTTTCTTAGGGTATGCCGGACTCTTCGCCCTTCACCCTGAGATTTCAGGACCTTCTTACGCCTCCTTCACTTCCCCCCAGGGACCCCTGGTTCCCATGCTTTTCATAATCATAGCCTGCGGGGCCATTTCCGGATTTCACTCCTTAGTGGGCTCCGGAACCACTGCAAAACAACTGGACAAGGAAACTCACGGAAGGGCCGTAGGAAGCGGGGCTATGATATTTGAAGGAATCCTTGCTCTTCTGGTTCTTCTCCTTATGGCGGGGGCTTTAAAATGGGGTCAGGGAAATGACGGTTTCCATCTCCATTCCATCCTCCGTTCAGGGGGCGGTCCTATAGTGGCCTTTGGAGCAGGTTTTGGGAAGGCGGTCTCCTCCTTGGGAGTTTCCCTCTCCGCTGCCACAGCCTTTGGAATACTGATGCTCAACGCCTTCGTCCTTACCTCTCTGGACACTTCGGTTAGGCTGAGCAGATTCGTATTTCAGGAAGCCATCGTTCGAGGAAAAGGCATCCTTTCCAACCGCTGGATAGCATCCCTTATAGGTATAGCCTTGGCGTGGGCCTTTGCCGCCACCAACTCCTGGAAGGTCATATGGCCTGCCTTCGGAGGGGCAAACCAGTTAGTGGCAGCCCTTTCCCTTTTCACCGTAACCGCCTACCTGGCAGGGGTAAAGAGGCCCACGGTCTACAGCCTTATCCCTGCCCTTTTCATGTGGCTGATGACCGAGGGCGCCCTCTCATACCTTCTGTTTTTCAAGTTCCTGCCAGGGGCGGGGAAAAACACTGGAAAATTGCTCCTCTCCTTGGTTATCCTGACCCTTATAGGGCTGGGACTTTTAGTAGGTTATGAAGCCCTGAGGGCCATAAAAAGGAAATGGGGAAGTTAAAGGATTGGCTCTCGGGCTTTTTCCGGGGAGCCTTCTCAGATACCCTTTTCGCCGACCTTGAAAGGGAAGCCACGGAGGGGGAGGAAATTATTTTAGTCCTGGTTCTCCTTCAATTTTCAGGCCTGGAAAACCCCTTTTCCTTCTATGCCCTGGAAATTCTGCCCTTCATGGAAATAACACCGTATTCCCTGAGAAGGCTCATTTCCAAGGAGGAGCGATTGGGTTATCTTTTCTCAAGATTTGAGGGCTGGGCATGAGACTCTTCTTTGTAGCGGGGAAAGGCGGAGTGGGGAAGACCACCGTTGCCGGCACCTTAGCCTATTTTCTTTCCAGGAAGGGAAAAACTGCGCTGATTTCCACCGACCTCGCCCATTCCCTGGGGGATTTTTTCTCCATGCAGGGGGAAGAATTCCAGGTGGAGGGGATAAGGGTTCTTCAGCCCCATGCCCCTTCAAAACTCAGGGAAAGGGTGAAAAACTGGGAAAAGGAGTTCTTCAGCAATATTTCCCCCACCCTGAGGGAGGATTTTTCTCCCTTTTTCCGGTTTGCAGAAAAGGACCCGGCCAATTACGACCTTATCATGCTTGAGGAGGTAAAAAGACTCGCCTTAGAAGGGGGGCTGGAGTACTTAGTGGTGGATTCCGGCCCCACGGGCCAGTTCCTCAAATTCCTTTTTCTGGGGAAGAAACTCCTGGAATGGTATCGTCTCCTGAGGAAATGGAGAAGAAAATACCTGAAACTCAAGGAAATGACCAGGGGGAAAACCAGGGATGCCATGGAGGAATTCCTGGGAAAAAGGATTCAGGAGAACGAGGCTTTCCGCAGGCTCATGCAGGGGGGTTTCCTGGTGTGGGTAACAGAGCCCACGGCTCTTTCCCTGAGGGAAACCCTCCGGGCCCTTTCCCAAATAAGGAGGGTGGATTTTTTAGTGGTAAACAAGGTTAAAGGGGAATTTACCTTGCCGGAGCCATTGGCAAAACTCAGGAGAATTGACCTCCCCATGCTGGATGAGGAGCCTGTCTTTGGCTCCAGGTCCTGGGGAAAAATTGCTGAAAAAATCGGAGAAATTTTGAGATGAACCCTGAAGTGAATAAAATTTTCTTATCCTCTAAAGGAGGTTGTCCATGAAAAAACTTGGCTTTATACTGGCTTTACTTTTTCCTCTATACCTCTGGGCTATCCAGGGGAGGGTTATGAGGTTTCCGGACATTAAGAACGGAAAGATAGTGTTTTCCTACGGAGGTGACCTCTGGATAGTAAGCGAAAATGGAGGAATTGCCCGAAGATTAACCGCCCACCCGGGGCTGGAAATATTCCCTAAGTTCTCCCCTGACGGGAAATGGATTGCCTTTACCGGACAATACGATGGTCATTTTGAAGTTTACATTATCCCCAGCCAGGGAGGGGAACCAAGGAGGCTCACCTATTTAGGGGAAGTAAAAACCCCGGAAAGGTTTGGCCCGGATAATTTAGTTATGGGGTGGAGCCCGGACGGAAAATACGTTCTCTTCCGCTCCCGCTATGGGGTTTTTGACACCTGGCTCGGCAAACTTTATCTGGTCTCAACCATGGCCACCCCACCCAAACCCCTTCCCCTTCCCTACGGAGGACTTGCCAGTTTCTCCCCGGATGGCAGGAAGATAGTCTACAACAGAATCTTCAGGGACTTCAGGACCTGGAAAAAATACAAGGGGGGAATGGCCCAGGACATCTGGATTTATGATTTAAAAACTCTGAAATTGAAGAGACTTACCAGATATGAGGGCTCTGACAGGTTTCCCATGTGGGCCGGTGACAAAATATACTTTGTCTCTGACAGGGTAGGCTGGAGGTTAAACCTCTTCTCCTACGACCTTAAAACAGGGAAGATAACCCAACTTACACGCTTTAAAGACTACGATGTAATGTGGCCCTCCTATGGGGACGGAAAAATAGTCTTTGAAAAGGGAGGAAGGCTTTTCGTTTACAATACCGCCACAGGAAAAACCAGAGAGGTAAAGGTTGAGATTCCCACGGATAGGCTCTGGGCAAGACCCCACTGGGTATCCCTCAAGGATAGGGTAGAGGACTTTGATATTTCCCCCCACGGTAAAAGGCTGGTGGTGGTAGCCAGGGGTGATATTTTCACCGTTCCGGCCAGGAAGGGGGATATTCTTCCCCTTACCCGCTCCTCTTCCTCCAGGGAAAGATACGCCACCTGGTCACCGGACGGCAAATGGATTGCCTTTGTCTCGGACATGGGAGGTGAGGACGAGATTTACATAATGAAAAAGGACGGCGGCAAACCCATAAAAATCGCCTCCGGCGGAAAGTGCTTCAAATACTCCCTGGTCTGGTCCCCGGACAGCAGTAAAATAGCCTGGTCAGACAAGAACCTGGCCCTCTGGTATGTGGACATCCACGAGAAAAAACCCCATCTCGTGGATAAGGCCAGGGTATGGGAAATAAGGGAATATGCCTGGTCACCGGACAGTCAGTGGATCGCCTACGCAAAACCTGAGGATAACAGGCTGAGTTCCATATTCCTATATTCCCTTAAGGAGGGAAAAATATACAGGGCCACCTCAAAAATGAACGATGATAAAAGCCCGGCCTTTGATCCCAGGGGCAGATACCTGTTCTTCATCTCCTCCAGGGATTATCATCCCACCTTAGGCCATTTTGAACTCAGTTATACTTACAACAAGATGGACAGGATTTACGCCCTTCTCCTCAGCCCTGATGTTAAGAATCCCATGGCCCCTGAGGACGACGAGGAGACCCTGAAAAAAGGGAAAAAGGGGAACTCCAAAAAGGAGAAGAAAAAATTCTCCATAGATACCCGTGGACTCCTCAACAGGGTGGTGGCCTTCAAGATGAAGCCAGGAAACTATTACGGCCTCAGCAGTGATGGGGAAAGGGTTTTCTATTTGGCCGCAGGAAACATGGGGGAAAATCCCAGGTTAATGGCCTATGACCTTTCCAAGAGAAAAGCCTACGTGGTGGTGGAGGGGGCCCGTTCCTATGCCCTCTCTGCTGACGGAAAGAAGTTAGCCTACATGGCCGGAAAAACAATTGGAATTATTGAGGCCTCAACCAGAGGAGCTTCCCCTGGAAAAGGGGGGGTAAATTTAGATGGTCTTAGGACAAAAATCCATCCCCTCCAGGAATGGAAGGAAATATTCATGGAGGTCTGGAGACTGGAAAGGGACTTCTACTACCTTCCCAACATGAACGGGATAAACTGGAAGGAGATGATAAAAAGATGGGGCTCGCTTATCCCCTACATTTCCCACAGGTTTGACCTCAATTACCTGATAGGCGAAATGCAATCAGAGTTAGGAACCTCCCATGCTTATGTGGGGGGAGGGGATTATCCCAGGTTCGACAAAACCAATGTGGGATACTTGGGGGCGGATTTCCGCAAGGGGGAGAACGGATATTACAGGATTTCTAAAATCCTGGAAGGGGCGAACTGGGAAGCCAAATACCGCAGCCCATTAAGGGCCCCCGGGGTAAAGGTTAAAGAGGGGGATTACCTTATAGCCATTGAAGGTAAAGAGGTCCGCTGGCCCCATCAAATCGGGGAATTCCTGGAAGAAAGGGCCGGAAAACTCACCAGGATTCTGGTAAATTCCAGGCCTTCTGCGGAAGGGGCATGGGAAATCAAGGTGATACCCATAGCCAATGAAATGCCCCTCCGCTATTACAACTGGGTTTTGAATAACCGAAGAAAGGTGGAGAAACTTTCTGGGGGGAGAATAGGGTATCTCCATATTCCGGATATGAGTTTAGAGGGGTTGAGCGAGTTCGTCAAGGCCTATTATGCCCAGTTTGACAAGCAGGGAATCATCATTGATGTGAGGTTCAACGGCGGAGGTTTTGTTTCTGGAATGATTCTCGAAAGGCTGAGAAGGATAGTTGCTGCCATGGCAGCACCCAGGAACGCCGCCCCTGAAACATACCCCTCTGCAGCCTATCACGGATACCTTGCCTGCCTGGTAAACCATTATTCCGCCTCCGACGGGGACATCTTCCCCTATTTCTTCAAGTATTACAAACTGGGGCCGGTAATTGGAACCCGTAGCTGGGGAGGAGTCGTGGGAATAAGGGGATATCGCAGGCTCCTGGATGGGGGCTATATAACCACTCCGGAGTTCGGCCATTACGGCCTCAACGGAAAATGGGTCATAGAAAACCACGGGGTTGATCCTGACATAGTGGTGGACAACCCGCCTGCAGATCTGATAAAGGGTAGGGACCCTCAACTTGAGAAGGCAGTGGAAATTCTCATGGAGAAGATAAAAAAGGCTCCGCCCAAACTTCCGCCGAAACCTTACGAGAAATAAAGGACAGGGAGGGGGGCCTCCCCCTTCCTGTTCAATAATTGAACCTGAGGCCTAAAATTACTTCCCTTTCCCCGTATCTTCTGTAAGGGGCGAAAAAGGAACTGGAAGGGAAGAATTTTCCGTCCTCCGTAAGCAGGCCCTGAAACCCCCTGAGGGGAATGTCCACCCCGTGCCCTAAGGCGTTGTTAACCCTTAAATACATGGTTACATTTCCGAGGGTATAGGAAAGGGAAAGGTTTAAATTATGGATGGGGTCGGAGAGCTCGTATCCAGGGGCGGAAAGGACTATCTTTTCCAGGTTGAAGGGAGAGGATTTTTCGCTTATGAAATATACCCACCTGTAAAAGGGTCTTCCGGAACGATAATTGTAAAGGGCGGAAAAATAAAGGTTTTTAACAGGGGAAAGGGTAACAAGGGCGGTTAGATAAAGGGTATTGAATCTGGCCTTTATGTTCTCCAGTTGATTGGGGGAGTATATCCTGGGATAGGAGGGTCCCCAGTATCCCCTTTTCTGGGAATAAACCCCTTCCAGGAAAAAGGAAAATTTTCCGGTCAAATATTTCCTGAGAAAAACCCTGAAATTCCTGCTCACCGCTGAAAGGTCCTTGACGGGATAAGGGGAAAAGGCCCAGGAAAACTCACCAACTTTTTCCGTGGGAACAAAATAATAAAAAACGAATTCGCCGTCGTCCCCGGTACCGAAAACCCCATCAGGTCCCGGTTCCTGAACGGTCTCCCCCTGCCACCAGTCCGATTCCTTGTTGGAACTTATCTTGGTATTTATAATGGCAGCCCTGTTGGAATAATTCTCAAGCCAGAATTCCGCCCCATAAAAAACACCTCCGCTTTCCCCGCTAAGCCCGAGGCTTATAACATCGGTAAACTCTGTGGGGAAGGTGGAAGAAGGGGATGTGGGAGGGAGGATTCTTCTTTTCATGACCTCATCCGGGGATAAACTGCCGTCCCCATTGAGGTCCTTCCAGAAAACATCCGCCCATCCCTGAAACAGGGGATAATAAATTTCCATGTCCTCAACATCTATGGGCCTGGCAAACCTTGAAATTCCTCCCTGCATGTACAGGCCCTTTAAAACTTCGTAGGTAAAGCCCAGCCTTATACCAAAACCCTCAGTGGAAACCCCGTTGAAGGAATAAATGAGCCTCCTGGAGAAAATATCCTCGTTTCCCTGACCGTTGAGGAAGGTCCACTCTTCCAATCCGTTCTTTATCCCGGAGTTAAATCCGCTGTGATAACTGTCATATCTTATCCCTGTGAAAAGATTGAGTCTGCCGAAATTCCAGATATCCTGAATCCTTAATGAAATATGGTAAAACTTCCCGGACTGTTCCTCGTCGCCATAGGGATATATTCTCCACCAGTAAAATCCTGCTCCAGGGTAAACTTCTCCTCCAGAGGCGGAAAATTTAAGAACAGGTTCCGGGGATTTCCTGATTTCCCTCAGGGTCATAAATTCAAAGCCACCGCCGTAATTTATGTAATGCTGGGCCCCGGCGAGACGGTCAAAAAAGAGTCTGCCATCAAAACTAAAATGGTATCTTCTAAGTCTGGTGGTTTTATTCAGAAAATAGGAGAACCAGCCAGAGGAAAGATTAACCTCAGGGTATAAAGAGCCCGTATTTTCCCCTGCCTCCTTGGTCTCTACCCCGGCAGAAAACCCGAAGGGGGAGTTTAGTTTCATCCCATAGTGAAGTAAGAAATCCCTCTGCTTCAGGTCCAGGGAGGGAATATTATCGCCGGGAAGCCAGGGCATTTCCTTTTTCCACTGATGGGGCTCCCTCCTTCTGGAAAACATGGCTGCAAGTCCCCAGTTTCCACGGCCCAGGGAAAAATAACCTGAATAGGCCTCCCGGGTAAATTCCCCGGCCCCCGGGAAATCCCTCTTTTCCTTAGAATAAAACAGGGAAAGAGTTCCACTGTATCCAGAACGTTCCAGGGAGCCCGAGACCGTAGCATCGGTGAATCCGTGATCGTATTCTCCGGAACTCATAGAGTATGGAAGGGCCTCAAGGCCAATGTAAATTCCAGCCGGGGAATAAAAATAGGAGTGTTCTCCGGGCCTTTCCTCTTCCACATTTCCCCTATCAGAGGAAAGAGCCAGATAATTTCCCAGGAAAGGAGCGGGCTCCGTCAGGGAAAAGGGAAAATGTCCCCGGGAAAACTCCCTTCCGTTAACGAAAAATCTCTCACTTTTTTCCCGTAGGGTCTCCCTGCTCTGGGAGAGGGTTTCATGGGGAGAGAATCCCTCGGCAGGCCAGAATTCTCCCCCTGCCGGTAGCCTCCTGGCCCCAGGGGGACATTTTTCTACACCCAATTTAAGGCCCATGGAATAGGAGTTAACAACACCAGGAAGCACAAGGACTTCACCCTGGCGGGAACAAAATCCCTTCAAACTTGCCTTGAGCCTGTATTTTCCCGGTGGGAGTTCTGCTATTATTACCCCGCTCTCGCCGGCAAAAAAGGACCGGGTTCTTTCCCCGTAAAGTTTTAACCTCACGCCGGGGAGGGGGTTTCCGTATTCGTCAACAAAAGCCACCCTGAGGGTAGCAGCAAAAAGGGGCAAAAAAAGCCACAGAAAAATTACAGTTTTTATGGTTCTTTTCATGGGAGAAAGGATAGAAAAAACCTCGGCAAAAATCAACTATTCCACTATGGAACGAAAGGGGGAAGCCGAGGAAAAACTAAGGGTAAAGGGTTTCCAGTTTATCCCCTCCTTCACGGCTATTGGATATTGGCTCTGATAAAGGGGAATAAAGGGTAACTCCTCCAAGAAGATTCGGTGGGCCCTTTCCCAATCCCTTCTTTCCAGTGCTTTTTCCATTTCCCGGCTGCAATACCCGAAATAATTGGCTGCTCCATTACAGGACAGAATCTCCCTGAGGTCAGAAGGAAAATCCAAGGAGAAGGCGGAAAGGACCAGGTGGAAATTCCCGCTCCTGAGCCGGCGCAGGAAAATTCCCTTCTCTAAAGGGAGAATCCTTATTCCTCCTAAGGCCTGCTGAAGAAGCTGAGCCACCAGCAGCCTTTCCCTTCCCACCGAGGGAACCAGAAGTTCCAGTTTTTTCTCTGGCCGCCTTCCCCGGCATTGGACTCTCCCCTTATAAGGGAACCAGATCTGAAAGGGAGAAATCAAGGGCCGGGAAAAACCCCGGGTAAGGGAGGAAAAATCCAGGCCTTCAACCCTTTGGGCTACCCAGCACCTTTCCTCCCAGGGGATATTTCTAAAACCAAGATAGACAAAAAAAGGCCTTCTAATCCTGTAAATCCTGAATCCCTTAGAGGGAAGGAAAAACGGAAAACCAACCCCTATATCAGCTTCCCCGGCCTCCAGTTTCATCTTCATAACCGCCGGGTCCTTTACCTCAATAAGTTTTATCCTCCCGAAGGCAGTTCTGAGGGGAAACTGCCTTCTTTTTTCCAGGACCATTATTCCCGGGGAGAACCTGACAGGCCTGTAAGGACCGGATATGGGAAGTTCAGAATTAGGACGAAAATTCCTGGGGAGAACAGGGAAAAGAAAGTGGTATTTCTCAGGCCGGACAGGGAATTTAACAATGACCTTTCCCCCTTCAACCTTCGCCCGGATGCCTTTCCAGTAAGGATAAAAGGGATTGGCCCTATAGGAAGATAGAAATTTGTAAGTAAAAGCAAGGTCCTCAGGGGTTATGGGGCGACCATTTTCCCAGGAAAAACCCGAAACGACCTCAAGCACCGCCCTTTTGCCCCTGAGAGAAACCAGCCTGGCCACGTAGGGCCTCATTTCTCCCCTGGCATCCAGCCTCAGGGGGGAAGCATAGAGCATTTCAAGCACAGGGGCTTGTCCCTCTAAGGTAAGGTGGAAGGGTCCCAGATTGGTGGGAAGTGAAGATAGGGCGATAACCACAGAAAGAAGGAGTCCTTTCATTTTTTTCTCCTGAACATAATAAGACCATCTCCCCTTGGAAAACTGTAATAATTCCTTATCTCCGCAACTATGCGGAAACCGAATTTTTTATATAACTCTATAGCCGGAGCGTTGGATTTCCTTACTTCCAGGACGAAGTATTCTGCATCCTCGTCAAGGCACTTCTTTAAGAGGGCGCTTCCTATTCCCCTCCTTCTTTTAGATGGAGAAACCGCGAGGTTAAGTATGTGAACTTCCCCTAATATCCTTCTCCAGATTATATAACCCTCCACCCTTTCCTCCTCCCATACTAAGGCTGTGGAGAAGGGATTATTAAGTTCAGAGGAAAAGGAGCCCTTCGACCAGGGGGAGGGAAAAACCTCTTTTTCTATTTCCACCACCCTGTCTAAATCCTCCTCTTTCATCCTTCTTATTTTCCCCATTTCTTTATTTCCGCATCCGAGGCCCTGAGATAAAGGGGATAGATTTTTCTGGGCTCCTCAACCACCTGGCCCCTTTTCCACAATTCAAAACCAAGGACACCAACCTCGGCAGCGGAAAAAAGGCTCCTTTCTGAAATTTTCGCTCCCGGATTTTTTGATTTTATCAGCTCCCGGAACCTTAAGGCTCCATCCCCTATGAAGACCTCCACAGGCAGGGAGACGAATTCTTCTACAGAAAGGGAGGCAGGCTGGGTCTCCCTTTTACCGTTTAAGTAAACGGCAGAGAAAACCTCCCCCTTCTTGGCATCTATTCCCACCGCAGTTTTTCCCTTTTCCTTTAAACCCAAGGCATCTAAGGATATTACCGGGGCAAAGGGAATTTTCAGGGAGAAACAAAGGGCCTTGACGGTGGAAAGTCCCACCCTTATTCCGGTAAAGGAACCCGGACCAATGGTGGCGGCTATTAGGTTTATGTCCTCCTTTGCCAAGGAAAGAAGGCGGAGGAGATAATCCACTGAAGGAAGAAGGTGGGAAGAATGAAAAAGCCCTATGCTGAGGTTTATCTCACCCAGCAGTTTCCTGTCCTCCAGAACCGCCACAGAAGGATAAGGGGTGGACGTATCCCAGGCAAGAATTTTCATAGGGTAATTATACTTTGTATAATTTCTCTTATGGAAATTGAAGGACTGAAGGGGAAGACTGCGGAACTGGCCAGAGAACTCCAGAAGGAAAAACTACCCAGGCATGTGGCGGTAATAATGGATGGAAACGGAAGATGGGCGAAAAAAAGGGGACTCCCAAGGGTAAAGGGTCACGAAAAGGGGGCGAAAACTCTCAGGAAGGTGGTGGAACTTTCGGCGAAATTGGGAATCCAGTATCTTACAGCCTTCGCCTTCAGCAAGGAAAACTGGGAAAGACCCAGGGAGGAGATAGAATTTCTGATGGACCTTCTTAGAAGGTATTTGAAAAATGAAATCCCCACCCTGATAAAAAACGATATAAAACTTGAGGTGGCCGGGGACCTGGAGGAACTCCCAGAAGACCTTCAGGAAAAGATAAAGGATGCCATAAGGAAAACCTCAGCCGGAAAAAGGCTGGATTTTATTTTAGCCATAAACTACGGAGGAAGGGCGGAAATTTTGAGGGCAGCTAAAGGAATGGCCCAGGAGGGGATTTTTTCCCAGGAATCTTTCCGAAAACACCTGTATCTCCCCCATGTCCCTGACCCTGATTTGCTTATCAGAACCAGCGGGGAAATAAGGATAAGCAACTTCCTTCTCTGGCAGATAGCCTATACCGAACTTTACTTCACC
The DNA here is from genome assembly GCA_027025175.1 of Candidatus Aminicenantota bacterium. Classification (GTDB taxonomy): domain Bacteria; phylum Acidobacteriota; class Aminicenantia; order S016-38; family S016-38; genus JALSNJ01. Next base: position 58,146 of record JALVRF010000143.1, read on the forward strand.
CCTGTTTTATGGCCGGATTTCAACGAAAGGGAATACATAAAGGCTCTCCTTGACTATCAAAGAAGGGAACGGAGGTTCGGAAGGGTATGAAGGAATTTCTAACAAGAACCCTTTCCGCCCTTCTTCTGGTAGCCCTGATTGTAGGTCTCACTCTGCTCCCCCCCCTCCCCTTTATATTCTCCTTAGCCCTTATCCTTTCCCTTGCCGGATGGGAAATGGGCAAACTGCTGGGTGGAAGGGGGCTCTTCCCCTGGCTCGGTGCTTTTAACCTTTTTGCTTTAATACTGGGCCTGTTTTTTCACTCACCCCTGGAGACCAGCACCTGTATTGTTGCTCTGACCGGTTTTATGCTCCTTTTCACCACCCGGAGGGAAAACCTCGGGCAATTTTCCTCCAACATATCCTCCGCACTTCTCCCCCCATTTTTCCTGGCCTTCCCCCTGTTTCACCTCTACTTGATCTGGGAAAGGGGGATTTCCTTCCTCTACTTCCTTATAATACTCATCTCCATAGCAGATACTGCGGCCTATATTTTCGGATCCAGATTCGGCAAACACAAAATATTCCCCACCGCCTCTCCCAAAAAATCATGGGAAGGATTCCTGGCCGCCCTGGTCTTTGCGGAGATCACAGGAATCGCGGGGGGGATAATATTGAAATTTCCCCACGGCTGGCTGGTGGGACTTCTCACCGCCCTGGCAGGGCAACTTTCGGACCCCATGGAAAGCCTGTTTAAAAGAGCAGCAGGGGTTAAGGACTCCTCCCATTTAATTCCCGGACACGGGGGAATTCTTGACAGGATTGACAGTTACATACTTGCCGCCCCGGTTTTTTATTATTTCATCCACTGGTTAAGCCTATGAAAATCGCGGTCCTGGGAAGCACGGGGGTAATCGGTACATTAACCCTGGAACTGGCGGAAAAATATTCCGTGGAAGTGGTGGCCCTGGCTGCGGGAAGGAATTTGAGTAAACTCAGCGAGCAGATCCACCGTTTCCGGCCCAGATATGTGGCGGTTCAGAGAAAGGAGGATGCGGAAAAATTAGGGAAGGGGGTTCTCTGGGGAAGGGAGGGGCTCAACGCTCTTGCCACCTTGGATGAGGCGGATCTGGTGGTGGTAGGGGTTTCGGGAACAGATGGAATAGAGCCCACCTACATGGCAGCCAGGGCAGGGAAAAGAATAGCCTTGGCCAACAAGGAGTCCCTTGTTAGCGGGGGAAAGGTTATATGCGAGACAGCCAGAAAAAATTCGGCCTTTATAATCCCCGTGGACAGCGAACACAGCAGCCTTTTTCAATTATTGCTCTTTCCCGAGCAGCCCCAGGAAATTTTCCTCACCGCCTCAGGAGGGCCCTTTTTCCGGGGAAGGCCAGAGGTCATCAGAATAGAAGATGTTCTTTCCCATCCCACCTGGAGAATGGGTAAAAAAATAACCGTGGACTCCGCCACCCTCATGAATAAGGCCTTTGAAATGGTGGAAGCCCGGTGGCTATTCAATTTCCCTCCGGAGCGCATAAAGGTGCTAATTCACCCTCAATCAGCGGTCCACGCCCTGGCCAGGATGAGGGACGGAACCCTTTTCGCCCACATGGGCCCTGCGGACATGAGGCTTCCCATACAATATGCGCTTTTCTATCCCGAGAGAAAACCTCCTCCATCCCCTCCCCTGCATCTTGAAAATCTGGGTCATCTTGAATTTTATCCAGCCCCTCCAGAGAAATACCCTACCATAGACCTTGGATACCGCATGATGCAGGAAGCCTGCTCCTTAGCCGCCGTCATAAACGGGGCTAACGATTTCGCTGTAGAAAGTTTCCTGGAAGGGAAATTAAATTTTGACCGTATTCTGGATGTTATAATAGAAGTTTCAAAGGTTCACAGGCCCTATCCTTTAAACACCATAGATGAGGTTCTGGAGGCTGTAAAAGAGGGCAGGGAAAGGGCCAGAGAAATCTCCGGAGTAAAGGAATGAGCGGATTAATTTCCAACATTTTCTGGTTCTTAGTGCTTTTTACCATAATCGTCATAGTCCACGAGACAGGGCACTTCGCCACAGCGAAACTCTTGGGAATCTGGGTAGAGGTTTTTTCCTTGGGATTCGGGCCGAAATTGATCTCCTTTAAGAAAAGGGAAACCGAATACCGCTTCAGCCTGATACCCCTGGGGGGATATGTGAAACTCTACGGGGAAGAAAAGGCCACCGGAGACCCCAGGGAATTCCTTTCAAGACCACGGTGGCAGAAAATTCTGGTCCTGGTAATGGGTCCCCTAATGAATGTGGCCCTGGCCGTGGCGGTTATGGGGTTCGTCTACATGAGGGGTCTTCAGGAACCTGCCATTTACTCCCAGCCGGTTAAGGTGGGCTGGGTTGAACCCTCCTCCCCTGCGGAAAAGGCAGGAATTCTCCCTGGGGACCTGATAGTGGAAGTGGGAGGGAAAAAATTCCCTACCTGGAAGGACCTTCGAATCCTCATTTCAACCAGTGCAGGTCATCCTCTGAAAATTAGGATAAAAAGGGACGGAAAGTTCCTGGAAACAACCCTTATTCCCAAAAAGGTGGGTAGATATGACCTGGGTTATTCCGGAATTTATCCCCCCTTAAAAGCCATCATCGGTTCTGTGGTTCCTGGAAAACCTGCTGCTAAGGCAGGTCTGAAACCCGGGGATGAAATCCTTGAGGTAAACGGGGTAAGGGTGGAGGATTTTTACCACCTCCGCCAGATCATACAGGATTCGGCAGGTCAAACTCTTAATTTAAAGGTAAAGAGAGGAAACAAGATTCTCACCCTGAGGGTAAAACCGGAAAAACAGGGCGATAGATGGGTTCTTGGTTTCTTCCCCTATCAACCCATGGTCACCGTTAAATACCCCCTCTTTAAGGCCCTTCTCAAGAGCGCAAGGGACAACCTTTACTACACCACCATGACCTTTGAAGTTCTCGGAAAACTGATTGCCGGGAAAATTTCCCCAAGGACCCTCTCCGGCCCCCTGGACATTGCACAATTTTCCTCAGCCACTGCCCAGGCCGGCCTCATACCTTTCCTGAGTTTCCTTGCCTTTGTTTCCCTCCAGCTGGCCATTATAAACCTTCTACCCATCCCGGGCCTGGACGGGGGGCAGATGTTCATCCTGATTATAGAAGCTGTTATAGGAAGGGAACTGAGCGACAAAGCCAAGGAATGGATTCTCAGGGTGGGCTTTGCCCTTATAATCCTGCTTTCCCTTTTTGCCATTCTTAACGACATCCTTAAAAGGATATGAGAAAAAGCATCCAGATAAGGGTTGGGAAGGTAACCATAGGGGGAGGTGCACCCATCAGGGTTCAGTCCATGACGAAAACCGACACAGAGGACTGGAAGGCCACTCTTGCGCAGATAAAGGAACTGGCCCAGGCAGGATGCGAGATAATAAGGGTGGCAGCTCCCACAAAAAACGTCCTTCCTTCCTTTGAAAAAATAGTAGAAAAATCGCCTATACCTGTAATTGCCGACATTCATTACGATTGGAGGCTGGCGGTTGAGGCAGCGAAACTGGGAGCAGCCGGCCTTAGGATAAATCCGGGAAATATTGGCGAGGAGTGGAAGTTAGAGAGAGTAATAGAGGCAGCCCGGGAGGCAGAGATTCCCATAAGAATAGGGGTAAATTCCGGTTCCCTTCCCAAGGAAATTCTGGAAAAACACGGTAAAGCCTCTGCCGAGGCCATGGTGGAGACAGCCCTCCAGCACATAAAATTCTTTGAAAAAAGGGGGTTCAGAAATATCAAGGTTTCCTTAAAGGCCTCGGATGTTTCAAGGACTGTCCAGGCCTACAGGAAAATCGCCCCATTAATTCCCTATCCCCTGCATGTGGGAATCACCGAGGCCGGGACCTTCCTTACAGGAACTGTTAAATCATCCATTGGCATTGGCATTCTCCTGGCAGAGGGCATAGGCGACACCATAAGAGTTTCCCTGGCAGCCCCTCCCATTTACGAAGTCAAGGTGGGCTGGGAAATCCTCAAGGCCCTGGGCCTGAGGCGAAGGGGGGTGGAGTTAATAGCCTGTCCCACCTGCGGAAGACTGGAAGTTGATCTCCTCCCCATAGTGGACGTGATAGAGAGAAGGCTTGAAGGACTGGATATTCCCCTCAAGGTGGCGGTGATGGGATGTGTGGTTAACGGACCCGGGGAGGCCAAGGAGGCGGACATAGGGCTTGCCTGCGGAAGGGGAGTGGGGATAATATTTGAAAAGGGCAAACTGGTGGAGAGGGTTGAGGAGGGGGAGATGGTGGAAAAATTTGTAAAAAGGGTTTTTTCCTTAGCCAGGAGGCTCAAAAATGAAAAAAACCCTTGACAAACTTTACGAAAATTCCCCGGAAAAATCCATCCAGCCCCCCATCCTTATATTAAGCGACCTGCACATGGGGGATGGGGGAGGGAGCGACGATTTTAAGGCCAACTCCGGGGTTTACCAGACTATACTCAGGGAATATTTTTCCAGGGGCCACACCCTGGTTCTTCTGGGAGACATTGAGGAATTGTGGGAGGACGATCTGGTGGACATATTATTGACCTACCCTGAGATTTTCTCATGGCACAAAAAATTTCTCCAGGAAGGAAGGCTTATAAAAATCGTGGGCAATCATGATATCTTCCTTGAAGAACCCAAATACTTCTCAAGAATAAAAACTGTTTTAAGGAAAAAAGGTCACCAGGAATTGCTCCTCCACCTTCCTCCCCCTTCCATTCCCGCCATGAAAATAAAACTGGGGGAAGGAGAGATTTTCTTCTTTCACGGGCATCAACTGGATTTTCTAAGTAACACCCTGTGGAAGTTGAGCAGATTTTTCATCCGATACCTCTGGAAACCCATACAGATAATGTTGAGGGTAACCACAGCCAGCCCTGCCAGGCTCAGGAGAAAACGAACGGTCCTGGAAAGGGAATATTACAACTGGGCGGAAAAAAGGAGGAAGGTTATCGTTTGTGGGCACACCCACAGGGCCATGTTCGCCTCCTCGGTGAGGAAGGAGGAGTTAAAAGGGGAGGTTTATCGGATGAGCCTTCCTGTATATTTCAACTCTGGATGCGGGATTTATACCGACGGGAAAATAACCGCCATAGAGATTTCCCACGGGGAAATAAGGCTCCTTGCCTTTTACCTGCAGGATGGGGAATTAAAGGTGGAGGTCCTCGGAGAAGAAACCCTGAGCAAAATCTTCAATTCAGTTTACTCCCAAGAGCCTTAGAACTTCCCGGGAAATTTCCTCAACTGGCACATCAAATTTCCTGTGGACTAAAGGGTCCAGATAGGTTTCCCCCAGGTTTATTATCACCAACCTGCCTCCGTGGGCCAGGGTATATTCCGGGAGGGATGAGGCAGGATAAACCCCAAGGGAAGAACCCATAACCAGGCAAAGGTCCGCGGATGAGGCCGCTTTAATGGCCTCGTGAAGGGCAAGGGAAGGAAGGGGCTCCCCGAAAAACACCACATCCGGCTTTATAACACCTCCGCAGGAACAGCGGGGGACTCTGCCGCCAAGGGCATCCTGCAGGTAATCGTTTTTAGAGAAACTTCTCCCACATTTCATACAATGGGCAGATTCCAGGGTTCCGTGCAGTTCCACTATTTTTCTGCTCCCTGCCTTCTGGTGGAGTCCGTCTATATTCTGGGTAGCCACCAGGTTAACCTTTCCCCTATTCTCCAGATTTGCTATCAGGTAATGGGCTGGATTGGGCTCGGCATCAAGTATTATTTTAAGCATGGGGCCTATCTGGCGGTAAAAAAAGGAGGGGTCCTGTTTAAACCTCTCTATACTGAAAACCTCCGGGCTTATTCTTTCGTATAGACCGCCCTTGCCCCTGAAATCTGGAATACCGCTGGGGGTACTCACCCCGGCTCCGGTGAGTACAAAAACTCTCTCCGCCTTTTCCAGGATTTTAATAAGTTCCTCTGCTTCCCTCATGGGAAAAGGGAGGGTGTTACCCCTCCCTTGAAAACATTATTTTTTTACTGTAAGAGCCCTCACCATATTTTTCACCGCAAGAGATGCGGCTCTGCTTCCCGATGGGGTTCTGGGACTGGACCACAGATACTGAGAAATGTCTATGAGGGGAACATCCCAGTTGAAGTTCTCGTTCATCACCTTTATGACTTCATTGGCAATAAGGGCATATCCTAAGGTGGAAGGGTGGACCCCATCCAGGGAGAAAATTCCTCCGGTAAGATACCGGGAGGTGAGCCTTACTCCACCCACCATTATGCCCTCTGTAGATGCCTTCTGCATGAGTTTGTTTATGTCAAGGAGGGGAAGATTAAACTGGGAAGCAAGGCTTGAAATTATGGAATTGAATTTGTTTATTCTGGCTTCTATTACAGCCCTCTCGTGGGCATCCAGAATTACCCCATCCGGGAGGGGCTGCCCATTTCCTCCAAGCTGGGTAGGAATCCCATAGCCCTGGCTCAGATATTCCTGCGCCGTGAGCAAGACCCTATCCTCATCGGTAAGAGGACCCTTGGGGCCTATAAGATAGACCTTCTGTCCCTGAACTTCAATATAAGGCTTTATATAGGTGGTAAAGGGAATAAGGTCTGCCCGGGGAAGGTTAATCACCACTATCTTTGCATTGGTGTAATTTACCAGGGCCCCTATTATGGTAGTCAGGTTATTCTGAAACTCCTTAACCGGAGTTATGGTTGCCCCCTCAATCACTTTTCCATGAAGAACCGCTCCAAGAACATCGTTGTTTCCTATCCAGAGGGTTATTAATTTGGGATGGGCAGCAATTCCCAGTTGAAGTTGAGTTCCCATTCCCCTGAGTATGATGTTATGGAACCCACCATCGCTTACGGTCCCCAGCATGTCATAGGAACTTGCCCCGGGAACTCCCAGGTTGTTGTAAATTCCCCTGTAATATAAATTCTCTGGAACACCATATGTGCTGGAGATGGGTGCCACATAAACCTGACCCTTGGGGGATACGAAGAGTTGGAGAACAGGGGGAATTCCAGGTGGGGAGATCAGGGGAAGAGCGAAGTTTTCCACCCCGGCGTTTTTGGCTAAAAGGGCGGGGAAACTAACTTTCTGGTAATAATCCACAAGACCCCCATCCTGATATCCCGCTGTAAGGCTATCTCCCAGGGCGTAATAGCCCTGGAAATATTCCTTGTATTCCTGAGATAAACCGAATCCCACAAAAAGGCCCAGAACTAAAAGGGCTAAAATTTTCCTCATAACATTCCTCCTTAGAATTTATACCCAAGATTTACGCCCAGAAGTAGAGCGTTTATGTGGTATGTGCCCTCATATCCGTACTTGCATTTTCCCTCCGTGCTTCTGGGCATCCCTATGAGATAAATGGCAGACAGGTCAAGGTACATATTTTCGTTGAGAGCCTTTCCTATTCCTGCGCTGATAAGGTGACGGGAGGTGTCAGGGAGGAGAGGGGTTACAGACTGGGGGTCCGCAGCTTCCTGGTCGTATACATATCCGGCACGTAGATAAAATCCTTCCTTTAAAAGATACTCAAGACCGAATCTTACGGTTATGTTATCGTGATAATATTCCTTGGTAGTCTCTTCTGGAGGATTTAGTTCCTCGTGATCTGGGAAACTTATAGGCATGCTCTTGTACTGGCTCCAGAAAGTGTATTCAAGGTCAACCTCAAGGCTCAATCTTTCGGAGGGATACAGGGCTACAGCAAAGACCGCAGAAGAAGGATAGGTAAGGGAAGCGTTCACGCTAACATCCTGGTCAAAGGGAAGATATGACCTCACTAAGGCATCAAAAACCATATTGCCGGTGGGAAGCTGGGAGAAGTTGGCCTTTCCGGTATAATCAGCCTGCTGCTTGTGACGGTAGGTCAGACCAACGCTTAATTTGCTGGAAGGCCTGAAAATCAAGCCCAGATTAAAACCCAGGGTAGTTTTCCAGTTGGAATCTAAGGAAACGGTTCCCACATCCTCCACCCTGAAGGTGAAGGGGTCGTAAAGGGGGATATACTGCTCTACATGAACCTTGGAAAAGGAGATCTGGGCTCCTGCGGCCACGGCTAATTTATTGGAGAGCCTGTAGGCCAGCACCGGATTAAGGGTAATCATTTTGGTGGAACTGTCGGTGGAAATGTATCTGCCCGTAAAATTCTCAGGGTTCTTCCATTTCGTTCCCAGGCCAAAGGGGGAGTAAAGTCCAAGGCCAAATACCATTTTTTCGCTGAGAGGCTTGACCAGGTAAAAATTGGGAACTGGAAAGTACTGAGACTCAAGGTCCTCCTTTACCCCTTTACCTGGAAAAGGATTTTCTCCTTCAAAATATCCGGAGGGGGCAATAAGGGTTCCTCCTAAGTAAATCCATGTCTTTCCCAAAAAGGCTATACCCGCTGGATTGTAAAAAATGGCAGACGGGTCCGCTGCCCTGGCTGTAAAGGCAGAGCCCATGGCTGTGGCTCTGGTTCCGTGTTCGGATATATTGAAACCAGAGGCCATGAGTGCCCCTGCCAGAAGCAGGGCGAGAGTAATTTTTTTCATTCTTCCCTCCTGTGGAATTTTTTTAAAGAATATATAAATTTAAATTCACGGTCAAATTAGAATCTTCAGTCTCCTCAATCTATTCAGGGCCATGGCCAGGTCCTGGCGGCGAATCCCGAAAAGGGCAGGGGAAATACGGGAGAGGGCATCAAATCCTCGCTCCTCAATTTCCTTCTCCCATCCAAGGAGTAATTCCCTTAATGTCAGGGAGTGCTTCCTCTGCAGGTCAAAGAGAAGACGAAGACCGTGGGCAATGGTAGGAAGTTGGGAAGGGCTTTTTATCTGCTCGAAGGAATGGGTATCTATTTCATCGGCGCCGTAAAGAATCCTGTCCCCCTTAACCTTTATCCTCTCCTTTCCCCGGTGATAGGGAGAAAGCCCTTCTGGCAAGGGAGTCCTGGGTTTTGGGAATTGGAGGGGAGGAAATTCCCCCTTAAACTTAGCCGGATAGCGGGAGATTATTCTTTTAGCCTCTGCGGTCTCATCGGAGGGCAGGTATTCCTCCATAACAATCACCAGATCCGCCACCGTCAGGTATTCCCCGGCTCCCCCTGCCACTAAAATGGTGGAAATTCCCATTTCCTTAAGTTCCTTAACCCTCTCAACGAAGGGGATAATGGGTTCCTTTCTTATAAGTTCAGCCATCCTTTCGTCCTTTATCATGAAATTGGTGGCAGTAGTATCCTCGTCTATTAAAAGTAAGGAAGTTCCCACCTCTAAGGCTTCGGAAATTGAGGCGGCCATGGAAGTGGAACCGGAGGCATCCTCGGAGGAAAAGTTCTGGGTATTTATACCGGAGGGAAGATCCCTTATGAAATTTGATATGTCCACACTTTTTACTGACCTTCCGTCCTCGGACCTTATCTTAACCGCATCCCTTACGGTTATCACCCATTCCCTCCCGTCCCCTTCTATGTGGTTGTATATCCCGTTCTGGATTGCCTCAAGAAGGGTGGTCTTTCCGTGATAGCCGCCTCCGGAAATAAGGGTAATTCCCCGGGGAATGCCCATGCCCACCACTTTTTTCCCGCAGGGAAGTGCTATTTCCTTCCTCAACGAGCGAGGAGACATAAAAAACTTGGCACCTCTCATGGGAAGGTCAGAAATACCGCTGGCTCTGGGCAGCACCGAGCCATCCCCCACAAAGGCCACTAACCCCATCTCCTCAAGTTTCTCCCTGAGTTGATTCTGACATAGGTAAAGATGAATGTGGGCCTTTAATTTTTCCGGATTTATGGAAGAATATAAAAGCCCCTGTCCTATCCTGGGAACCTTCCTCAGCAGGATTGCCTCAGCCTCCCTTCCCAGGATTCTCCTTCCCGCAGCGGGAAGACCCACATAAAATTTCACCAGGAGTTCCTGCCCCCTGAACCTTACGGCGGAGCGAGAAAGCACCGCCTGGCCGGGCTCTGGAACCGATATTCTCCCGCTGCCCCCGCTTCCTTCCCTGGCGCTTTCCTGTCTGCAAAGATCATAAAGACGCCGGTATACGAAATCCTCGGTGGCGGTGCGCACCTCCTCCCTCAGGGTCTCCGGAGGATAGCCGGGCCTTGGGAAGGTAAGGAGGACCACTGATGGGGTGGCAAAGGGATCCCCCTGTATTTTAAGGAACTCCAGGTTAAAACCCCTGAATCTATAAATGCCCCTGAGGTTTTTATAGGCTTTGTATCCTCTGCCGTCAATTTCCCTTATCTTCCTTCTCAGGTTTTCCATTTTCACCTCCGAAAAGGGCAAAATAATTCTTCTCCAGGGCCTCTCCCAGTTTCTCTAAACTCATTCCCCTGATTTCCGCCAGGCGCTCCGCCACCTTCTTCACGAAGGCGGGTTCATTTCTCCTCCCCCTCCATGGAACCGGAGCAAGGTACGGGGAGTCGGTCTCCACCAGGAGCCTTTCCAGGGGAAGTTCAGCGGCCAGGGCCCTTATTTCCCTGCCCCAGGAAAAGGTAAGCATCCCGGAGAAGGAAATGAAATACCCCTTAGAGAGGGCAAGTTCAGCCAGGTCCCTTTCCTCGGAAAAACTGTGGAACACCCCCCTGACGTTGAACTCTCCTATAATCTTCCCTACATCAGGGGCCGACTCCCTGCTGTGGATTATTACAGGAAGGGAGTATTTCTCGGCTATCTCCATCTGGAACCTGAGCACATCCCTCTGTTTCCCGGGAGGGGAAAAATTATAGTGGTAATCAAGACCTATCTCCCCTATGGCCCTTATTTTTCCCCGGGAAGCCTCCCTCTCCAGCATCCCTCTTTTTTCCTGGTCCCACGTCCTGGCGTCGTGGGGATGAACTCCCAGGGCAAGGTGAATAAAGGGAAATTTCTCGGCTAACTCTTTCCCCAGGGAAAATTCCCCGGGGGAGCAGGGAACCATGATGGGCCAGACCTCTTCCCCTTTCGCCCTCTCTATTACCTCGTCCCTGTCCTGATCAAATTTCCTGTCTGTAAGGTGAGCGTGGGAATCAGGGATTTTCATTCTTCAGGTTATTCCGAACCTCCTCTTTGCTTCCTCGCTCATCATGGAAGGATTCCATGGTGGGTCAAAGACCAGTTCAACCTCAACATTTTTCACCCCTTCCACCCGGGAAACCTTTTCCCTGACCTCGTCCACGAATCTCTGCTGAAGGGGACAACCCACGGCAGTCAGGGTCATCTTTATATAAACGTCCCCTTCCTCACTCACATCTATGGAGTAAAAAAGTCCCAGGTCATAAAGGCTTAACCCCACCTCAGGGTCTACTATTCCCCTGAGAACCTCAATTATTCTTTCAAGGAGTTTTTCCTTTTCCATGCTTTTTCTCCTCCTTTTCTTTTTCCTTCATAAACTTCCTCGCCTGGCCGGCCCATTTGCTTCTGGGGTAATCGGTGATTACCTTGGAAAGAAAGGCCCTTCCTTCGCCCTTTTTTCCGAGATTATAAAGACTAACTCCGTATTTGTAGTAAACCTCATCCATCCCTTTAAAATCCGGATATTTCTCAATTATGTCCTTAAGCCTCCAGGATGCGCCAAGCCATTTTTTTATGTGAAAATAAAAACGGGCGATATGAAGTATGTGGGAGGCATAAACCTGACGGCATGTTTCTATTTTCTTTTTGGCCTTCTTAGCCTCCTGGGTATCCGGGTATTTTTCAATCACCTTTTTGAATTCCTGAATGGCAAGCAGGGTGTTGGTCTGGTCCCGGCCCGGTTTGTGCATCTGTTTAAAATAACACATCCCCATCATGTACTGGGCATAGGCAGCCTTGGGATGATAGGGATAAAGGGAAACAAATTCTTTGTATTCGTTGTAAGCCAGGGTCAGGGAAGCGATGTCCCCTTTCCTGAAATAGGAATCTGCTATTCCCAGTTTTGCCCTGGGCGCGTATTTGCTTTTGGGATAAATTCTTATAATGGTAGAGAAGACCTTTCTTGCCCTCTCATATTTTTTACTTTTCAGGTAATCCCTTCCTATTTTATAAAGTTGAGAGGCTGTGGCCTTTTCAGGAATAGGCTTGGCTTTCTTTCCCCCACATCCCCATATAAACAGAAGACCAAGTAAAATAGTGGCCGAAAACAATCTTCTCATTCCAGTTCCTCCTTGAGTGAAAGCAAATTCTTCAGAGGCTCCCCTGAAAATACCGCACTTCCTGCCACCAGAACCTCTGCTCCAGCCCTGGCAATGGTTTTTATATTATGCTTCTTTACCCCCCCATCCACCTCTATAAGGAATTCATATCCCTTTTCCTGTTTTAACGCCTTGAGCCTGGTTATTTTTTCCAGTCCTTCCTTTATAAACTTCTGGCCACCGAAGCCCGGGTTCACCGTAAGAAGAAGAACGAAATCCAGAAAGGGAAGGGAGGGTTCCAATAAACATATGGGAGTGGAAGGATTAAGGGCGAGCCCGGCTTTCTTTCCCCTCTCCCTTATTCTACTCAAATACCGGTGATGATGGGGGGTTGCCTCTATGTGAAAGGAGACCCAATCTGCTCCGCTGTCCATGTACCACTCAATGGCTTTCTCCGGGTTGGTTACCATAAGATGAACATCCAGTATAAGGTCAGGGAATTTTTCCTTTATGGCTCCGGCGAAGAAGGGTCCAAAGGTAATATTTGGAACGAAGTGGCCATCCATTATGTCCAGGTGCAGAATTTCCGTCTCCCCCCTGATCTCCTCAATCTGGGAGTAAAGGCTTAACGGGTCAGCGGAAAGGAGAGAGGGAGCGATCACCGGCCTCATCTGGTCACCTTAAAGGAAATTTCCTGGTCCCGGGTTATTTTATACCCGGGGAAGGGAAGTTGTTGCACGATAACCCCTGATTCCCAACCGGGATACTGGACAAACTCCGGAGGGGCTATTTTAAACCCCGCGGAGGTTAATTTTATCTGAATCATTTCAAAATTTCTCCCTATAAAATCAGGCATAACATATGCTTCCTTCAGAGGCAAACCCACCAGGAGGTCCACATATCCTCTCCTGGAAATCTCCTTTCCTGGCGAGGGAAACTGGGCTATAACAGAAGGCCGGGAAATCCCGGGATAATAAATCCTGGTTATATTTCCTATGGATATCCCCAGGTCCTCTGCCTCCATTCTGACTTCTTCCACCTTCTTTCCTCTGAAGTCCGGTATCTTCATCTTTTCGCCTTCCTCACTAATAGCCACCCGCACTTCCCCCCCCTTCTTTATCTCCGAGCCCGGGTAAGGTTCCTGGGAAAGAACTATCCCCGGTTCTATATTCTCCTCCTGCCTCCTGGCCACAACCCTGAGAACTATGCCTATCCTTTCTGCTTCCTTTCGGGCCTCTTCAATTTTAAGCCCGGTAAATTTGGGCACATAAATAGTGCCGCTTTTTATGGTCACAGCAAAGGTTATAACAGCAGAAAGGGCCGCAGATATTAGAAATACCCCTCCATAAATGAGCAAAGAAATCAGTTTTTTCCCCATAGGTTTTATATTCTAACAGGTTTTCCTGATAAAATAGAACCCGATGGTTAAACACAAAACAGCCCCCTTGTTTGAACCCCCGGAAACGGAACCGGAGATGCTCCCTGCCTCTCTTGGCAGGCGCCTCCTGGCATCCTTCCTTGATGTTCTTTTAATCGCCTGCTTTTTCCTCCTTCCCATTCTAATTCTAAGACCCCATTATGGGCCCGCTTTCTTCCTTGGGGCTTTAATTTACCTTTCAGTTGAAATATTTTCCTATTATTTCCTTGGCTATTTTTTAATGGGAAAAACGGTAGGTGACTCCCTGTCCGGGATAAAATTATGTTCAACCTCGTTGGGTTTAAAGAAAGCCCTGGGATTTTCTCTGGTAAAAACCCTGTTTACGATAATACCCTTAAACGGAATTCTGATCTTCCTCCTTGAAAATAACCTGACCGGCGAACAATTCCTCTTTGATCAGAGGTATTGCAGAATCTAACTTCCTTTTCCTGACGGGGTAAAATCCCTGCATTTTCCTCCAGGGATTATGACCTCCAGGGTAGAAAGCATGTTTTTGAGGTCCTGGTAACCCAGCAGTCTTGCCACTTCTTTTCCCTTGGGATTCAGAAAGACAAAGGTCGGGGTACCGAAAACCCTGAATTTTTTTACGAGGTCCTGAGCCGCCGGGTCAGTTATGTCAATCTGAACTAACCTGAAATTCTCCCCCTGGCATTCCCTTTTAAGGGCATTGATCACCGGAACCATTTTCATACAAACTGTGCATCTTGGACTGTAAAATTCTACAACCACAGGAATCCCCCTGGGTATTTTCACGGTTTTTTCTTCGGAACCTTGAGGAAGGGAAGGGGGGGCTGGGGGCAGTTCCTCTGCTGTACACAACCCCTGGGTTTCGCAGGCCTGGGATCCCCCTGAGTGAGGAATTTTCAAATTAACTTCAAGCCACGAAGCCTTATTTATGACCAGGAGAATCCCCATGGCAACGAGGATTGTCCCCATGATTTTTTCAACTACGGGAATCCATTTTCTAGCCCTTTTCAAAAACCTCAGGAAGGGTTCCATAAAAACTGCCAGCAACATCATGGGAAGGGCAAAGCCCAGGGAATATACCATGAGGTAAAGTCCTCCCCTGAAGGCCTGAGAGGTTGCCACCGCCGTATAGGTTAAAATGGAGCCTAAAACCGGCCCCAGGCAAGGGGACCATCCGAAAGCAAAGAAGAAGCCTATGAGAAAGGAATTTAAAGCCCCCATCCCTGTATTAACCTTATGGGCGCTGAACCTCTTTTCGTAATCCAGGAAATCCACATTCAAATAGCCCAGAAATTTAAGCCCGAAAACGAAGATCAGGAGCCCACCAAGACCCCGCAGCACATCTTTGTTCTTGAGGAAAAAGGAGCCAAGGGCAGTAGCAGATATTCCTAAAAGAACGAAAACCAGGGAAAGCCCCAGGAGGAAGGAAAAACTGTTAATGAGAAGGCTTATCCTTTTAAACCGATTTCTGGCTATCTCCTCTACCTCCTCCCCCACCAACAGGGATATGTACACAGGAAGGAGAGGAAGAATGCAGGGGGTAAAAAAGGTTAAAACTCCGGCTAAAAATATAACTCCTAAGGAAACTTCCATAATGTTGAGATTATATCATCAAAATTTTATCTGAAAACCCTCCAGAAGCCTGCCTGCTGCTTTCTTCAGTCTGTAAAGGGCTACATTGTAATCCAGAAGAGATTTAAGTTCGTTTATCCTGGCGTTGGCCAGGTCCCTCTGATAGGTAAGGACCATGTAATTGGTGGAAGCCCCCTGGGCGAATTTTACCTGTTCTGCCTCAAGTTTCTTCTCGGCAAGTTCTCTGGCCTTTTTGGTTGCTATCATTCTCTGATAGGCAGCCACCGCATCTCTCCATGCGGACTTTACCTCATACTCCACCTGGGAAAGGACTTTCCTGTAGTTTTCCCTGGCCTGATAATATTCGGAGACAGCGGCCCTGAATTCCCCCACTTCCCTCTGTCTCAATACGGGCATTTTGTAAACGAGGCTCAGGTTAACACTGTTATAGGCTCCCCTCAGGGCTTCGTTCAATGCATCGTAGGGACTTCCGGATATCTTCCCCACCACTTCTCCGGAAAAGGGGTTATTGTTCTTGTAAAGAACCCTGTCCCCTGCCCTTCCTATGGTGGAAAGGGAGAGTTGGAGGTTCAGTTCGGGTTTAAGGGCATTCTTTTTAACCCTCATCTGGAACTCCGCGGTTTCAACTTGCTTCTGGGCAGCGAGAAGTTGGGGGTTGTTTCGGCGGGCATATTCCAGGACCGAGGCAAGATCTGGAAGGGTCCGAACAGTTCTGGGAGGTTCAAAGGAGGAAGGGTCCTCGGGAATAGTTTCCATCCCGGTCTTTAACCTGAGTTGCTCCCGGGCGTTCTCCAGTTGGTTCCTTGCCTCTATAAGTTCGGCCCTGCGGTTTTCCACCTCTGCCTCTGCCTCCACAAGGTCAAGGGAGGATTTTTTCCCGACCTTTACCATTTCCAGGTTCTGATGGTAGAGGTCCTGGGCAAGTTTAAGGGATTCCTCCTTTACCCTGTAAGCCTCAAGATAATAAAGGTAATTCCAGTAGGCCTGAACCACATCCAGAACAACCTCCTCTGCCCTGGCCCTGAAGTCAAGTTGGCTTCTTTCGTAATTGGCCCTGGAGATTATGATGTTCTGCTTGGTAACGGAAACCCCGGCATTTTTAAGAAGAGGGTGAGATAGGGAGAGTTGAAAGAACGTTGTATAACTGGGATTGAGTTGATAGAAGAGGTTGGTGGTGTAATTTCTATTCTGGCTGACTGAAAAGGTTATGTTTCCTCCTGTAGGAAGGGTCTGGATTATTTGAAGTTCTCCGGATTCCCTATCGGTGTCCACCCTGTCTGATCTTCCCTCAAAAATTGAAGAAGGCTTCTGCTGGTCCTTAGAGGCCGAAGCAGAAAAGGAAAGGGAGGGGACGAAAATAGCCCTGGAGGCTTCCCACAGGTTCTTGCTCTTTTCCGGCTCGTACTTGGCCACCAGGATGTCGGGGTTTTTCTCCATGGCCAGGGTTACCACCTGTTTAAGGGTTATCTTCTGAGGAAAAATCAGAAAGGACATCAATAAAACAAATAGAATTTTCCTCATGCACACCTCCTCTTTATAAATACGAAAACTTAGGGGTTTAGTTCAAATGGCTCCCAATATGTCCGGATGAAGGCCCGGAAATTTCTTCATGTATTCCTTCCGCTCGCTGATGAGTTCCTGGATTAGTTTCTCTGCGGTGGCTTCGGTGTAGTAGTGGGAAAGGTCAAAGGGAGAAAGGTCCAGGTCAGGAACATGGCTGGGAACAAGGGTATTGAAATGGGGCTCCTTCTGCCACTGGACCGTCCCCTTGAGGATTCCCCTTATCACTGCTGCGTTGTCCCTGATTTTTATCTTGTAGGACCTGGTTCCTTTATCGTTTCCCCT
>JALVRF010000144.1 GCA_027025175.1 Candidatus Aminicenantota bacterium
GAACCGGGCAGTGTTCCTCGCAAACTATACACTCCTTGCCGTAGGCAAAGGGAAGGCAGATGGAACGGTCCACCCTGGCCACGCCCATTCTCTTGGTCTTCGGGGTAAATTTCCCTATGGCCCCGGTGGGGCACAAGTACTGGCAGAGAAGGCAATCGTATTCGCAGTAACTCAGCTCCGTGGCCAGCCTCGGGGTCCCGTAATTTTCAAGTCCCGATAAAATCCCCAAGGGCTGGAGAACGGAGGTGGGACACCCCTTCATGCATTCTCCGCATCTTATACAGCGGGAGGTGAAATCCTTCACCGCGCCAGGAGGCCTGAGAACCTTCCTCTCTGCCCTGACTAAGGGAAGGGTAAGGAAGGATGCGGCGACGGTAAGAAGAACCTCCCTTCTTTTTAGATTTACCGGGGCAGGTTTTTGTTGAAGGGATAGGGAGGGACTGGTGTATATGGCATCCTCCGGGCATACGCTGTGGCAGCGAAAACACTGGTAGCACTCGCCGGGTTTCCATCCGGTAAAGGGAGTGGCAGATGCAGGGCAGACCGCATCGCATATTCCGCATCGGGTGCAGCGGTCCCAGTCTATTTTCAGTTTCAAAGTATTGCCTCTGGAAAAAAGGGAAAGGAGACTGCCGTAGGGACAGATGTATCTGCACCAGAACCTCTCCTCCACGAGATTAAGGAGAAGGATTGCCAGGAGGACAGATCCCCAGGTTAAAGCCCCGTAAAAACCGTGGGGTTCCACTAAGGTGTAATTCCCAAGAAAGGGGAGGAGTTTGCTCATTTTCTCCAGAATGTAATTTCCCGAGGGATGGACCGCCAGCGCCATGGCTTTAAACAGTATGGAAAGGGGGTCCAAAATTCCCCCGAAACCCAGCCCGTAAAGCCCTCCCACGAAAATGACCAGAAGGAGGAGGTATTTGTATTTCAGGGGAGGTTTTTTGTACCTTCTCTTTTTAACTCTGAAAACATAGGAGAATATAGCATTCAGGGTCCCTAAGGGACAGACCCATCCACAGAAAAGCCTTCCGAAAATAAGGGTAAGGGCCAGCATTGCCAGGAAGAAAAGGGAAAGGACCTGGAGGGTCCTTGAGGCTATGGCAGAAAGGGATATGGTGTAAAGGTCAGTCCTGAAGAAAAGAGAAAGCCATGGGGAAACCCGGTCGGTGCCGAAAAAACCGGTTTTCAGGAAAAGATAGACGAAGAGGCCCAGGAAGAATATCTGCGAGGCTCTTCTTAACCAGCGGAGAAGCCTATACTTCATATCCGAAGAATCTTGATGTCCTTCCTTCCCAATCCCCTTTCCTGACCTATTTTCACCCAGGGAGGTTCAGCAAGGCCAAGGAGTTTAGCCCCCCAGTAATCGGCCCCCACAGGGTCGGAGGTTACCAGAACCCTTTTCCTAAGGGAAACATCTGCCAGATTTCCCCCCACCGGGCCGTGGGCCTTCAATACCCTGTAGGCATCCACCACATAAAGGGTGGGCCTGAAAAACTGGGTAAGGTCCACTATGGCGGTGTGAATTCTCCTGTGGAGGTATCCCCTCCTTCCCCCTATTAACCCCATAAGGTTCTTCATGGAAATGGTTGCCCCGGCTAAGGAATGGTGCTTTACTATGGGAACATCTATTATCCTGTCCACTTTCAGAGCCTGTCTGTAGACCTCCCATTCCTTTAAGAATTCTCCCCCTATTTTCTTCTTTACCAGATCCCCTTCCCTGAGGAAAAGGACCTCTGCCCCTGCTCTTTTAGCAGCCCTGGCAATACCTGAGCGGTAATAGGTCCTTTTGGCAGGATTGCAGGGGTTGTCCAGAACGAGAACCTTTTTTGCCCCTGCCTCGTAGGCTGCCTCCACCACAGCCCTTACCACCTCAGGATTGGTATCCGCTGCCTGCTCCGGCCTTCTATCCCATCCAATATTGGGCTTAACCAGAACCACATCCCCCCTGGATGCCAGTTTCTTTGTCCCGTAAGATCTGAGGGCCCTTCTGGTTATCTCGTAGGGGTCATCCCCGTAAGCCTCCACCCCCTGGTAGTTTTCCCCGGAAACTAAGGGAAAAACCAGGGAGGCCGCCAGAGCCTTTAAAAACTCCCTCCTTTTCATTTTCCCTCAACCTCCTTTATAAATTCCTCTATTCCCCTGTAAATACCGCTGGCCACCCTGGCCCGGTAAAGGGGATCCTTTAATCTTTCGGCCTCCTGGGGGTTGGACAGAAAGGAGACCTCCACCAGCACCGATGGCATTTCTGCTCCCATAAGGACGAAAAACGGAGCACCCCTTACCCCAAGGTCCCTCACATCAGGATAATAATTTCTCAAATTCCCCACCAGGGAGATCTGGACCTTCCTGGCCATCAGTTTGGACTCCCTTATTTTTTCGTTCATCACAATCTTCTTGAGAAGCCCTTTCATCTGGGAGAGGGTTTTTCCGGAATACTCGTTTTCCTTGGCAGCCACCCTCTCCGCCTCGGGATCAGCGGCCAGGTTAAGGTAAAAGGTTTCAATTCCCCGAACCGAAGGGTTGGATGCCCAGTTAACATGGATGGATATAAAAAGGTCGGCTCCGCTGTTGTTGGCTATGGCAGTTCTCCTTGACAGGGGGATAAACCTGTCATCCTCCCTTGTCAGCACAACCTCGTAGCCATCCGCCTCAAGAAGTGCCTTCAAAATAAGGGAAATGTCAAGGACTACATATTTTTCCTCAAGCCTTAATTCCCTGTTAACGCACCCGGAGTCCTTTCCTCCGTGGCCAGGGTCAATTACTATCTTCTTTATTTTCAATCCCAATTGCCGGGAAAGGGTTAGCTCTCCCTGTCCCGGGAATATGTCCACCACCCACCTCGGTGGAGACGGGAGGAAAAACACCCGATACTTTCCTAACCGGGAAAGGTAAATAACCGCCCGCAGTCTGCGACGGTCCTTTCTGGAGATTCTTATCATTTTCACGGGAGAGGAACTGTAATAATAACGGCTTCTTATCCTTCCGGGAAAGGTTCCGTAAAAGTCAATGTAGAGCAAAACCTTATCCCTGTATCTTATTTTGCCGGTTCTGACCTTAGCTCTGGAGGAGAGGGTAAAGATTACCCTGGTGTAAGAGGGACCAGCCTCAAGGGAGACCTTCCTCAGGGTGGCGGGGAAAAGCAGAGTAAGAACAAAGACGAAGGCAAAAACTCTTCTTAGCACGGAAATATGATAAATCCCGCCCTGAGGCAGGTCAAGGCCCAATCCTGAGCCTGTACCAGGTGGCCCTGCTCAGGTTATAGAACACCAGTATTCCCTTTCTGGGAACCTTAAGGTTCTCCGAAACAGGGCCGTAGTCCAGGGCCACGAAGGGCTCACCCCGGGAGAATCTGGCAAATTCAGAGGGGAAAAGGACTATATAAACGAGTTTTCCC
>JALVRF010000145.1 GCA_027025175.1 Candidatus Aminicenantota bacterium
ACCCTTTGCCCTCAAGGCCTCCTTCTTCGGTCTGGGTATGGGAGGCAACAAAAGGGTTTTCACCCGTTCCTGGCTGAAACTCAATGTTGAGGCTGGCCTGGGCTTCTTATATGCCCTTTTCAATTACAATAACGACCTTACAGGTAGAATGGAACTTTCCGGTTACTGGATTGAGATAAAAAATCATCTGAAGATGGACGGAAAGGGTCCGGGTTTTTACGGGTATGCGGGCCTGGAAATTCCCCTGGTGAACAGGGGGAAATTCTCCTTTTCTATAAGGGGTGGATATCTTTACTCTAAGGTTTTTTCAGTAAAGGGCGATTCCTCCCTGAATACTTCCATTGAGGATTCCACAGGATACAATCGCGAGGTAAGCGAGACCTGGTCTGGCCAGTGGTTTATGAAGGAAATAGATTTTGAAACCTGGTGGGGGAGCGTTGAATATCGGTTTCCCTCCAATTATCAGGGTGATTTGGGTGGGTTTATAAAGGACGCTGGCAAATTCTCTCCGGCCATCCGCGGTCCCTATTTTTCTCTTAGCCTGGGATATAGATTCTGAAGATGAGGAGACTGGTATTTCTCCTCCTTTTTCCTTTACTTCTGAGTGCATCGGTTAGGCCCCCCTATGTGGCAGGGGCCTTTTATCCTGCCTCAAGGAAGGCCCTGGTTAAAATGATAGACGATTTACTCTCCCGGGCTAAGCCCCCTTCCTTGAAGGGGAAACTCCTGGGAGTTCAGGTTCCCCATGCCGGTTATGTCTACTCCGGAGGGGTGGCTGCCTATGGGTTTAAACTCCTTCAGGGGAGAAAATACGACCTGGTAATACTCCTGGGTCCATCCCATTATTATCCCTTCAGAGGAGGAGCCGTTTCTCCAGCGGATTACTGGGAGACTCCCCTGGGAAGGGTTCCCGTGGACAGGGATTTTGCCAAAAAACTGGTTTCCCAAAAAATGGGGTTTTTCTTTTCCGAAACCTATCATCGCAGGGAGCACAGCCTTGAGGTAGAGGTTCCCTTTCTTCAGAGGGTTTTAAAGCCCGGGTTTAAAATAGTTCCCATAGTCATAGGTCCCTATTATCCCCAGAGCCTCCTCCCCTCGGCAGGCAAATTTGCCCGCCTGCTCAGGGGGAGAAATTTTATAATCATTATCTCCTCTGACCTTTCCCATTATCACACCCTGGACGAGTGCAATTCCAGGGACAGGAAAACCATAAAAGCCATGCTTTCCCTTAAGCCAGCCTCCTTCCTCTGGGGGGCATTGCAGGGGGAATACGAGGCCTGCGGAGCCTCGGCCATAGCCCTGGGGGAGGAAATTCTTTTGACATTGGGTGCGGACAGGGCTGTTTTGCTGAAACATGGAACCTCCGCCGATGCAGGAGCCGGAACCCAGAGGGTTGTAGGTTATTCAACGGTGGCTTTTTTAAAAACCGGGAAGGGAAAGGAGAAGAAAGACGAATTTAGCCTTAACAAAAAGGAAAAGGAATATCTTTTGAGGATTGCCCGCCAGGCAATAAAGACGGCCCTGGAGGGTAAAGAATATACTCCCCCTCCACCTCCTTCGGAGAGGCTAAAGGAGCCCAGCGGGGTCTTCGTTACCCTTAAAATAAAGGGAAAGTTGAGGGGGTGTATAGGATACATCCTGCCTGTAAAACCCCTTTACCTGGCCACGGCGGAAGTGGCCAGGGCTGCTGCCTTCAGGGACCCCAGGTTTAAACCACTTACTAAAAAGGAGTTTCCCAGGATAGAGATAGAAATCTCTGTTCTTACCCCTCCCCGTCCCACAACCCCTTCTAAGGTCGTGGTGGGAAGGGACGGACTCATAGTGAATTACATGGGTTCCCAGGGGGTTCTTCTTCCCCAGGTTCCGGTAGAAGAGGGCTGGGACAGGTTGACCTTCCTTTCGGCGGTGTGCCTGAAGGCAAGGGTGGAGAGGGATTGCTGGAGGAAGGGGGCCAGACTTTATTCCTTCCAGGCCATAGTTTTCAAGGAGGAAAAATGAGGGTTGACCTTGTGGTTCTTGGAGGTGGGCCAGGAGGTTACTCGGCAGCCCTGAGGGCCTCTCAACTGGGAATGAAGGTGGCTCTTGTAGAGAGGAAAAGGGTGGGTGGGGTTTGCCTTAACGAGGGATGCATACCCACAAAGGCCCTTTTACATTCAGCCCACGCAGCCCGTCTCTTGAGGGAGGGGAAAAAATTGGGGGTGGAGGTTGAAGGCGAGACAAAGATTAACTGGGAAAGGGTCCAGGAGCATGTGAAGGGGGCCGTGGAGAAACTGGTGGGAGGCGTGGAGTATCTTTTGCAGAAATCCGGTGTGGAGGTTATAACCGGGGAAGGAAAACTGAGGGGGGATGGAAAAATTGAGGTAGCAGGGGAAGTTATAGATTCCAGGTGGGTGATTCTTGCCACCGGGAGCAGACCTGCAGAACTTAAAAACCTTCCCTTTGGGGGCAGGGTTCTTACCTCCTCCAGGCTCATGTTTGCGGAAAAGCCCCCTGCCAGCCTGGTGGTTATAGGCGCCGGCGCCATAGGACTTGAACTGGCCACCGCCTTTTCTTCCTTTGGAACCGAGGTTAAGGTGGTGGAAGCCTTATCCACCCCATTGGGAGGGATGGATAGGGACATGGCTGCCCTTCTTTTAAGAGCCCTGAAGGAAAGGGGCATTCAAATATTTACTTCGTCCTTTGTGGAGACAGGAGAGCAGGGCCAATACGGTATAAAACTCCGGCTAAGGGACGGAAGGGAACTGGAAGGGGAATTGGCTCTGGTAGCCGTGGGAAGAAGTCCCAACTCGGAAATCTTCCAGGGACTTCTTGAGGTGGACCAGAGGGGATTCCTTCGCATCTCCGGCAATTTCCAGACCTCCGTGGAAGGGGTTTTTGCCATAGGGGACCTTGCAGGTCCTCCCCTCCTCGCCCACAAGGCCCATCATCAGGGGGTCCTTCTGGTTGAAGAACTTGCAGGACTTTCCCCTGGTAAAATGGGTCCCATTCCCATGGCGGTATTTACCGAGCCGGAATTTGCCTCGGTGGGAATGTCCGAGGAGGAAGCCAGGCAAAGGGGCATAAAATACAGAAAGGCCAGGTTCCCCATGGGAGCCAACGGGAGGGCCGTAAGTGTGGGTGAGGAAAACGGTGCGGTTAAAATTCTCGCCGACGAGGATGGAAGGCTCCTCGGGGTTCAGATTCTGGGGCCCGGGGCCTCGGAAATTATTGCAGAAGCCTCACTGGCCCTTGGGGAGGGACTTAAGGCCAGCGAACTTGCAGAGGCCGTTCATGTGCATCCCACCGTGAGTGAAGCCCTTATGGAAGCAGCCATGGCCCTGGAAAAGAAAGCCATACATATAATAAACCGGTGATTGAGAGTAATTTCCCCCTTCCAGTCGAAATCAAAGATCTTCCCCTGAAGAGGGATGTGGTTATTTCTGACCGATGCCAGGACCTGAGGAAGCACCCCCACTGGATAAAAATACTGGTTTTAACCCCTAAGGGTCTCCTTGAGGCCGGAAAGTGCAGGGCAGATTTTTACGCAAGAAACATGGAGGATGTTTACCTGTGGTTAAGGTTGCTCTCGTTATATCGGCCATAGACCCGCTGAACGGGGCTGGTTTTACCCTTGACCTGAGGGTTATAGAGGAGATGGGCATTAAGGCCGTGGGCGTTCCCACCGGGCTTCTTCCCCAGAGCCCCGAAGGTGTTAAGGAGGTCTTTTTCTTTTCTCCTTCGTGGCTGGAGCAGGCCATTTCACCCCTGCTCGGCCTGGAAATCTCCGGTCTAAAAGCCAGCATTCTGGGCAATTTCCCTGAATATCTCTTAAGGGAAGTGCTGGGGAAGGTAAAGGGACCTAAAATCCTGGACCCTATCCTCTGGGCAGGAGGAAAAGGGGTGGAAACCGGGAAGAGGCTGAGGGAATTAATTTCCCTTTTTGACATAGTCACCCCCAATATACCCGAGGCCCGGGAAATTCTGGGGGAAGAACTTCATCCGCGGAAACTTTGCGAAAAACTGGCTGAGGAGTTTCAGGTGACGGTTCTCCTCAAAGGGGGACACTCACCGGAAAAAACTGATTATTTCTGCCACCAGGGAAAAACCTTAATTTTTCCTCCCCCTGAAATTTTCCCCTACGAAGTTCACGGCACTGGCTGTCTTCTTTCCTCGGCCCTCCTTGCTTTTCTTCTCAGCGGCCTGGGGCCCCTGGAGGCTGTAAGGGAGGCCAGGACATATCTTTACCGCCATTACCGGGGGGCGGTTTCCTTGGGAAAGGGAAAGAAAATTTTCCTAAAAAAGACTTGACAAAATCTCACTAAGGTTATATAATATAAATGGACTAAAAAATAGGAAAGGAGGTGAGCAATGGCTATTCTCAAATGGGATCCTTTCAAGGAACTTCAGGCACTTCAGGAAAGGATAGACAAACTTTTTGAGGAAAGCATGAGAGGAAGGGACATCGCACCTGCTGCCTGGACCCCAGCAGTGGACATTTACGAGACCGACGACGCTATAATCCTTGAGGCTGAACTTCCCGGCATGAACGAGAAGGACATTGAGGTCAAAATTGAGGATAATGTCCTTACCATCCGGGGAGAGAGGAAATTTGAAGAGGAGAGGAATGAGGAGAATTATTACAGGATGGAGAGGTTCTACGGAACCTTCCAGCGCTCCTTTACCCTTCCTCCCAATGTGGATACTGAAAAGGTCAAGGCCGAGTACAAGAAGGGTATTCTCAAGGTAACCCTTCCCAAGAAGGAACAGGCCAAGCCCAAGCAGATCAAGATAGAGGTTAAGGAGTAAAAACTTCCCTCCCGGGGGGCTGAGGCCCCCCTTTATTTTTTTATCGTTTCCCGGAGACGCCGGAGTTTTCCTTCTATTTCAAAGGGAGAGGGACCTATTGGTAAAATCAGGCCTTCGGGAGTGAATTTCCCCTTTTCTTTCTGGAGGAAACCGTAGAGTTTTTCCACATCAGGGGGGTCGCTAAATTTGATGAAGAGTTCCATTCCCCTCCTTTCAAGAAGGGAGATTCCCATTTCCGCACAGAGGACTGAAATTCGCCCCACCGAAAATACCCCCTCTGCCTCAGAGGGTATTCTCCCGTATTTGTCCTGAATTTCCCGGCGTATTCTGTTTATCTGCTCCTCATCCTGGGCCGAGGTTATTTCCCTGTAATAGTTTACCCTTTCTAACGGATCTGGCATATACCAGGAAGGGAGCCTTACGCTCAGGCCCAGGTTAATTTCCGCCCTGGGCCTCCTTCCCGAAATCCTGGCTATCTCCTCTTCAAGGAGTTTCAGGTAATAATCAAAGCCCATTTCCGCAACATGACCATGCTGGGCTGTGCCAAAAATGGCCCCGCCTCCCCTTATATTGAGATCTGCCATGGAAAGGGCAAAACCAGACCCAAGGCTGGTGTGCTCCCTTATGGCCCTTAGCCTTTCGGCGGCTTTTCCTTTGAGATTCTTCTCGTTTACGAAGAAATAAGCATAGGCTTTCCTGCTGGACCGTCCCACCCTTCCCCTTAACTGGTGAAGTTGGGCCAGTCCCAGGTTCTCTGCCCTGAGAACTATCAGGGTATTCACATTGGGGATGTCTATGCCGTTTTCAATTATGGTTGTTGTAAGGAGAATAGGATATTCCCCTTCCATAAACTCTATTATTCCCCTCTCCACGGTGGAGGGCCTCATCCTACCGTGCAGAACCAGAATTGGGAGGTGGGGATATCTCTGGCGGAGGAATTCCTCCCAGAAGGGGAGTTCCTCAATCCTGTTCATGACTATGTAAATCTGGCCTTCCCTTTCCAGTTCGTGGTCTATGGCCTGAAAAAAGACCTCCTTCCTGAATGGAAGAACGAAGGTTTCCACGCTCTGCCTTCCTCTGGGAGGGGTCTGAATCAGTGAAAGGTCCCAGACTGAAAAAAGTGCAAGGCTCAGGGTCCTGGGAATGGGTGTGGCTGTGAGGGTGAGGGAATGAACATCCTTTTTCATTTCCCGGAGTTTTTCCTTGTGCCTGACTCCGAACCTCTGTTCTTCGTCTATTATTAAAAGGCCCAGTCTCTTAAACCCAACATCTTCTCCTAAGAGCCTGTGAGTTCCTATAACTATGTCTATTTTTCCCGAGGAAAGTCCCTCTACAACCCTTTTCTCTTCGGCTCTGGTTATCATTCTGGAAAGCATGGCAATTTCCACAGGATATCTCCTGAATCTTTCCCGGAAGGTTCTGTAATGCTGCAGGGCAAGCACGGTGGTGGGGGCAAGAAGGGCTACCTGTTTACCGTTGAGCACTGCCATAAAGGCTGCCCTCATGGCTATTTCCGTTTTTCCGAACCCCACATCTCCCACTATTATCCTGTCCATGGGTGCCTCACTCATGAGGTCCTCCTTAACTTCCTGCCATGCCCTGGACTGGTCCGGGGTTTCCTCGTAGGGGAAATCAGATATGAAGTCCTGGAGCATGGGATCGTCCCTGAAGGAGAATCCACTCCGGGATTTTCTCTCAGCATAGAGCCTTACCATGGACTCCACCAGTTCCTGTATCTTCCTCCTGACCCTTGCCTTTAATTTTCCCCACCTTGGAGAGGATAACCTGTCAAGTTTTACCTCCACCCCCTCAGGTAGGTTGTAGGGATGAAGTTTGAAGGAGGCCTCCACAGGGATGTAAAGTTTTTCCCCACCTGCATACTCCACTTCCAGGAAATCTCCCTCCAGTTCCCCCTCGTATGAAACCAGGCCCCGGAAAATACCTATTCCGTAATCCTCGTGAACCACCGGGGCCCCGGCTTCAAGATTGAATATGGCCTTCCTTATCCTTCTGATTTTCTCCGGAGCCTTTTCCCTGTGCCCGGGAATGTTTTCCTCGCCCAGGACAAGGAGGTTTCTCAGGTGAAATCCCCTTCTGAGTCTAACCCTGGATTTTTCAGCATAGGAGGGCTCGGAAAAATCGGTAGCCAGAATAATTTTCTTCCCTGCCCTCATTTCAGCATCCAGCCATTTTCTCCAGGTCTCCATGCTTCCCCTGGCTCTGGGAAGTAAGGAAAAATCTTCCACATCCCCGTCTTCGCTGCAGAATTCCAGGGCAGGGGATTGGGGTAGAGGAAGGAGGGTTTCAGGGGCAGGATAGGGAAGGGGAGAATTCTGGGCCCTTTCCTTCTCCTCCTGTAAATACTCAATTATCTGCTTTCTGGCGTAAATTCCGTTTTTAAATCCGGAAAAAACCTCAGGATATCTTTTTGAGTGGGCCGAGAGCAGGGCAGGAATCTCCCCGGCCTCCTCGTTGAACTCATCTCCCAGATTCTCCTTCACTTCCTCAGAAGTAAATTCCCTGTAGGGACCCACCACTGCTTCCTTTAGATCCTGGATGGAAAGCTGGGAGGATGGATCAAAACTCCTTATGGAAATTATTTCATCGCCGGAAAACTCTATTCTTATGGGATAAGGTTCCCAGCCCGAGTAAAAGTCCAGAATTCCTCCTCTTACGCTATATTCCCCTATCTCCTTTGCGAAATCCACCTGACGATACTCCAAATTTTCCAGGTGCTCCAGAAGGAGTTCCTGGTCCATTTCCTCGCCCCGGTGAAGGACAACTGTCTTGAGAAAGACCTGCTGGGGGGCAGGCAGGTAGAAAAGGGAAGCCACCGACGCCACCACCAGTTCCTCCAGACCCTGGTGGAGTCTCCACATTAACTTCATTTTCGCTGCCACAGCCCTTCTGGAACGGGGGAGAGAGGAGAAGAACTCCTCCCTGGGCGGTGGGAGTAAGGAGGCCCTTTTGCCCGCAAAGAGGGCGTATTCCCCTTCAAAGGAAAAATCGTTGGGAACTATAAGAAGGAGTTTTTCCTTGAAGGCCCCTGCGTAAATTAATGCCAGTTGGGGGGAACAGTTGACCAGGCGTTTGAGATTCAAAGGGGGCAGCATTTAAATTTCCAGTTCCATCCCCTCCCTGGCTGCGGCGGTTTCAGGAAATATCTCCCTGGCCCTTTTTTCCTGTTCGTCCACCACATGGTCCCTGTGGAAGGGGTCAAAGTGGAAAAGGAGCAGTTTTCCCGCCTGGCTATCCTTAGCAACCTCTGCCGCCATGATTTCAGTGCTGTGTCCGTAGCCTCTTTTTCCCTCGTATTCCTCCGGGGTGTATTGAGCATCGTGAACGAGCAGATCCACCCCCCTGAAGAACTCCACCACTTTCTCTCTATCGTCCCCTAATTCGTAGTCGGTGGCTATTCCCACGCTCTTTCCCCGGGATTCTATCCTGTAGAGTATTATCCCGTCTAAGGGGTGGTTTCTGGAGTAAAGGGAAAGAATCCTGAACCCCCCTTCTGTGAAGTCTTCCTTTAGGGGGAGAATCTGGGTTTCCAGCATTTTCCGGGAGACCTTAAAGGGAAGGAGCCTGGGGTTTGAAAGGAGGTCCAGGGCATCGTTCATGGAGAATTTCCCGAAATCAGGACCGTACATTTTCCTGCGGTAACCCTGAGTGTAGAGCAGAAAGGCAAAGGGCAACCCCAGAACATGGTCCAGGTGATAGTGGGTGAAAAGGAAAACCACATTTTCCCTGAAATTTTCCCGCTCTTCCAGGTTGGTAATCCCGGTTCCCGCGTCAATGATGAGGGAGGTATCTTCTGAATTTATAAGAATTGCTGTGGTGTTTCCCCCGTATTTTCGGAAGTTTTTTCCACTTACCGGACAACTACCCCTTACTCCCAGAAACCTTATCCTCATCAGAGTTGAGCGGTATACTTATCCCTTTTAATTCCCAGGTAGAGGTCCACGATTTTAAGGGCGCAATAATCCCCGCACATGGAACAGGCGTCGGTTTTGGTGTTTCTCTTTGATCTGATAAGGTCAAATTTTCCCTGATCAATGGCCAGTTTTCTCTGGGCATCCCAGTCCAGGGCCCTCCTTGCCTTTGACATTTCCAGATCCCATTCCCAGGCACCCTTTACTCCCTTAACCAGGTCAGCGGCATGGGCGGCTATCTTAGCGGCTATTACCCCCTCTTTTACCGCCTCCCTGTCAGGGAGTCCCAGGTGTTCTGCCGGGGTTACATAACAGAGGAAATCGGCCCCTGAGGCTGCAGCAATGGCTCCACCTATGGCTGAAGTTATGTGGTCGTATCCAGGGGCAACGTCGGTTACTAAAGGACCCAGGACATAGAAGGGGGCTCCATGGCAGAGCCTTTTCTGAAGTTTAATATTCATCTCTATCTGATCCATGGGAACGTGTCCAGGTCCCTCCACCATGGCCTGAACTCCCGCTTCCCTTGACCTTTTTACCAGTTCCCCGAGAACCATGAGTTCGTCTATCTGAGCAGCGTCGGTGGCATCGGCGATGGCCCCTGGCCTCAAACCGTCGCCCAGGCTCAGGGTCATGTCATATTTCCTTGCAATATCAAGCAATCGGTCAAATTCCGTGTAAAGGGGGTTTTCCTTTCCGTTGTGGAGCATCCATCCGGCCAGGAAGGCTCCTCCCCTGGAGACTATGTCCATCACCCTCTCCTTCCTGCGAATTTTTTCCAGGCCGGACAGGGTTAAACCCGCATGGACGGTTATAAAATCCACTCCATCCTTTCCGTGCATCTCAATGACCTCAAAGAGATCGTCTGGATGCATCCCCACTATGGAGCCCCTTCTGGAAATTCCCACGATGGCAGCCTGGTATATGGGAACAGTTCCCACAGGTCTCCACGATGCCTCTATTATTTTTTTGCGATTCCGGTTAAGATTCCCACCGGTGGAAAGGTCCATTACAGTATCCGCACCAGATTCTAAGGCTATTTTAAGTTTCTCCAGTTCGGACTCCAGTCGGGGAAAGTCCATGGATGTCCCTATGTTGGCATTAACTTTGGTTCTGAGGCCCTTCCCTATCCCTATGGGCTTTAAATTTTTGTGGTTTGGATTGGCCGGTATAACCACTGTGCCTTCAGCCACCCTCTCTGCGAGGGCCTCAACATCTATTCCCTCTTCCTCGGCTATATTTTC
>JALVRF010000146.1 GCA_027025175.1 Candidatus Aminicenantota bacterium
AGCCCGAGAGGGGTAGTATCATGGTGGACGGAGAGGACATTACCAAAGTTTCCCGCAGGAGGCTCTTTGAACTGAGGAAAAAATTCTCCTTCGTGTTTCAGGGGGGAGCCCTATTTGATTTTCTCACCGTAAGGGAAAACATAGCCCTGTTTCTCAGGATGCATACCAAAATGAAGGAGGAGGAAATAGAAAAAAGGGTAAGGGAAGCCCTGAAGGTGGTGGGACTATCCGGAACCGAGGGTCTCTACCCTGAAGAACTAAGCGGAGGGATGAAAAAAAGGGTGGCCATCGCCAGGGCTATAGTATCATCGCCCAAGTACATCCTTTACGATGAACCCACTACGGGCCTGGACAGAACCAATGCCAGGGCGGTAAACAACCTGATTAACAGGCTGAAGGAAAAATTCGGGGTAACCTCTGTGGTGGTTACCCACGACATAGAGTGCATGGAAACTGTGGCGGATAAGGTGGCCCTGCTAAAGGAGGGCAAAATGTTCTTCGTTGGTAAAAAGGAGGAGGTGGAGGAAAAATACCTGGATTATCTTTATAAACTGGAGGAATCCTATGGAATATAGGAAAATGGCA
Source organism: Candidatus Aminicenantota bacterium (assembly GCA_027025175.1). GTDB lineage: Bacteria > Acidobacteriota > Aminicenantia > S016-38 > S016-38 > JALSNJ01. Next base: position 586 of record JALVRF010000146.1, read on the forward strand.
GCCATATTCGGGGCGGCAATTTTTTCTGCCCTGCTTATATTTTTCGTTACAGTAATCTGGCTGGCAGAAAGCAGAATCTTCTTCACCAGGGATTACATAGTATATGTGGAATTTAAGGATGTTTCTGGACTCAAGAGAATGTCCCCGGTTTTCATGAGGGGCTACAGGATAGGATGGGTAAAGGGGGTAAAATTTGAAAAGGACCATGTTTTAGTGAGGACGGACATTAACAAACGTTATCCCATACCCAGGGGTTCAAGGGCCGAAATCTTTGCCCTGAACATACTGGGAGAAAAGGCCATAAGAATCATCCCACCGCCACCCCCTTACAGGGAATATCTCACCAACAGGGAAAGAATCAAGGGGTTCAACAAGGACATTATGTTTGAAGCCCAGCGTTTTTTGGGGAAACTAAGAAAGCCACTGGAGGAAAAATTTCCCCCGGCAGTGGACCGGGTTTATTCAATCCTGGGAAATGTAGATTCAATTCTCAAGGAATTGCGACAGCAGGTGGCGAATTCCAGGGCAAAGGAAAACATAGACAAACTCGGCAGGGCGGCGGACGCCTTCAGGAAGGCCGTGGAGGAAAATCAGGGAAAACTATCCACGGATCTTGAGGAACTAAGGGAAACCCTTAAAGCCCTGCGGGAAGCATCCCTGGAAATGAAACAAACTGCCAGTAGCCTCAACCAGGCCCTCCAGAGTCTCAATCAGGGCAAGGGAACCGCAGGAGCCCTGCTTAAGGAAAGGAAACTTCTGGAAAGGACGGAAAAACTCTTGGACGAACTTCAGAGCCTTTTAGAGGATATAAAAAAGAACCCGAAAAAATATTTCAAATTTTCCATTTTCTGAGTGAAGGAAATATTAACCTCCTACAAAAATTACCTCCTCTCCCGGGGTCTTTCTCCAAATACGGTGGAGGGTTATATAAGAGATGTAAAAAAATACCTGGATTTCTGCAGAAACTATAAGAACAGCAATTGCCTGAAAAAATTCATAAGGGAAATTTCCTCCTTTCTCTCGCCCCGCTCCTACGCCCGCCTTATCTCCTCCCTCCGCTCCTTTTTTGACTATCTCCTCCTTACTGAAAGAATAGAAAAGGACATAACCCCTATTCTGACCCTGCCCAAAATCCCCCCCACACTGCCTAAATTCCTCACCAGGGAAGAGGTGGAGGCCCTTCTGGCCTCTGCCGATGGGGAAAAACCCGAGGAAATCAGGGACCGGGCCATGCTTGAATTTCTCTATGCCACAGGGCTGCGGGCCTCTGAACTGGTTTCCATAAAAATCCAGGACATGGACATGGAGGAAAGATTCGTCAAAGTAAGGGGGAAAGGAGACAAAGAGAGGGTAGTCCCTTTCAGCCGCAGGGCTCTCAGGTGGGTGAGGAAATATCTGGAAGTGAGGGGGGAAATATGCAAAAAGGAAAGCCCATTCCTCTTCCTGACCAGGAGATGCCGGCCCATGACCCGCCAGGGCCTCTGGGATAAGATCAAAAAATACGGTGAAAAGGCTGGACTGGGCGATAGGGTCTGGCCACATGTTCTTCGCCACAGTTTCGCTACCCATCTACTGGAAGCCGGGGTGGACCTTCGCACCATCCAGATTCTCCTGGGCCATTCCTCCCTGACCACCACCCAGATTTATACCCATGTGGACCTGGCCCGCTTAAGGCGAATATACGATAAATTCCATCCCAGGGCTTGACTCGGGAATTTTTTAGTATATAATAAAATTATGATTGACGAGAAAATGCGAAAAATACTCCAGCTGCAGGCGGATATCTGCAGCGCCCTTTCAAACGTTACGAGGCTGGAAATCATCTTCCTGCTGAGGGAGGGGGAAAAAACCGTATCCGAACTTTCCCTTGAACTGGGGGTTTCCATGTCCAACCTCTCCCAGCATCTTAGAATCCTCAAGGAAAAGGGATTGGTTAAATTTAGCAAGAGGGGACAGCACATTTACTATTCCCTTGCCCACTCGTCGGTGGAAAACATATGCGATAGCATGAGGCAAATAGTTAAGGAGAATCTCGAAACCATACTTTCCCTCAGGCCATCCAGCCTCTGAGGCTTTATTGGTTTTTAGAAAATCAGAGGAAATTTCTGGGGTCTGTTATTTTGCCCACTATAGAGGATGCGGCCACGGTGGCCGGGGAAGCCAGATAGATTTCCCCTTCCTTTGAGCCCATCCTGCCTTTGAAGTTCCTGTTGGATGTGGAAAGGACTCTTTCCCCAGAGGCTATAACCCCCTCATGGGCTCCAAGACAGGGCCCACAGCCAGGATTCATAACCACAGCCCCTGCTTCTGCCAGGGTCTGGATATAACCCTTTTTAAGGGCCTCTATGTATTGCTTCCAGGAGGCGGCAAAGACCAGAAGCCTCACACTGGGATGAACCTTCCTTCCTTTTAATATTCTGGCCGCAACCTCCAGGTCCTCCACCCTTCCATTGGTGCATGTGCCTATTAGCCCCTGATTAAATTCAAGACCCTCCACCTGGCTTACTGGCTTTACATTGTCCACGGTGTGGGGAGCTGCAACCTGGGGTTCAAGTCCGGTGATATCAAATTCCAGAATCCTCTCGTATTCTGCATCCGGGTCAGAATATACGGGCTTAAAATCACCCCTCGCCCTCTTCTTAACATATTCCAGAGTTTTATTGTCCGGGGGAACATATCCCGCCTTTGCCCCCATCTCAGCCGCCATATTGG
>JALVRF010000147.1 GCA_027025175.1 Candidatus Aminicenantota bacterium
TTTCCCTGTGGGTTAGGAAATAATTCATTGCCTCAGCCAGGGCTTCCTCTGACGGGGGAAGCACGAGGCCATTTTCCCCGTCCCTTACCAGTTCCTTGGCCCCGCCGCTGTCCTGGAAGGTTATGACCGGTTTGCAGGAGAAAAAGGCCTCCGCAGTTACGAATCCGTAATCCTCTTTGTAGGGGATGAATATTACCGCTAAGGCCTTAGAATAAAATTTCGCAAGATCCTCCCCGTTCAGGTATCCTGTGAATAAAACCCGGTCTTTAACTCCTATTTCTTCGGCCAGGGCCTCCAACTCTTTCCTTTTCTTCCCCTCGCCGGCTATGACCAGCCTTGCCTCCGGGACCAGTTTCAGAGCCCTTATGGCCACTTCCTGTCTTTTTAACCGGGCGAGCCTGGAGGGGAAAAAGAAATAATCCCCGTTTTCCACGCAACGATAGGGCCTGGGAGGGGGAGGAGGATAGAGCACCTCCGCTTCAAGGTTTCCCCATTTTTTAAGCCTTGATGCCACTTCCCGGGAAATGGTGAAAATCTTCCCTGCCCTTTTCATATATTTTTTGTCCAGAAACCTTACAATCCCTCTTCTTATCCTTTCGGCTATTTTTCCCTTGAGATTGAGTCTCCTGTAAAATTCTTCCCACAGGTCGTAGTATTCCCTGATCCTGTGGGTAAGCCATATTACGGTTCTGTTGGCCCTGACGCAGTAGGTGGGAAACCTCAGGGAAAGAACCCCGTCTATCTCCCTTCCCTGGCCGTCTTCCCTGAAGTCCATGAGCATGTGGGAAAAATAAGAGGCCACGCAACCGGCAAAGGGATTTTGAGGGGTGAACCTCAATTCCGTCTCAACCCCTGCCTGGCTCAGAGCATGGTGAACTGACCTGGCTATTTTTCTGTGTCCCCCCTCCACAAAGGGAATGTCCGAGGAAAGAACCACTATTCTCATCACCGATACCTGGAGTAAACATAGGCCCAGATGCCCCGTCTGTTTTTCCTGGCTATTTTCTGGGCCCTTATGAATCTGTCCACATATTTAACGTTGGGAGGGAAGGTGTAGACCGTGGCATAACCCCTGAGAATCATTTCCTCGTTTATCAGTTTACCCCCCTTCCAGACATATCCCAGGAGTCTTCCGTAATCGTCGTAAATCTGTATGTCCGTCTCCAAGGTAAAGCGGGAATTTCTGGGAAGGAGTTTTTCAAGGTACATTCTGGCTCTCCAGCCCAGGCTGGTTATCTGATAGAGGAGAAGGTGGAACCTCTCCGCCTGCCTGAGGGCGTGCCTTCCTGCCTCCTTTTCCGGGGCATCTATGCCAATCAGTCTCACCTTGGTCTTTCCGAAACCCTTTACCCAGGCGTAAATGGTGTCCCCATCAATCACCGCAATGTTCTGGGCGGGAAATTTCCCTGCAAATAGGAGAGCCGACAAAATCCAGAGGACGAATATCCTTTTCATAATTTTTATTATACCCCGGCCTGGTTATATAATTAATTCTGGATTTTAATAAAAGGAGAGAAGTCATGGAATTAAAAGACGCTCTGGTTGAACTTCTCCGCAGGGCTGCCACGGACCTTCCTCCCGATGTGGAAAGGGCCTTAAAGGAGGCTTACGAGAGGGAGGATGAAGGCACCCCTGCCAAGGCGGTTTTCAGAACCATCCTGGAAAATGTGAGGATGGCCAGGGAAAAATCAACCCCCATGTGCCAGGATACTGGTTCCATATTATTCTATGTGGATTTCCCCGTGGGCGATAAGGAGGAAACCTATAGAAAAGCCATCAATGAAGCAGCAGAGGAGGCGACGAAAAAACAATACCTCAGACCCAATGCTGTTAATCCCATAACCGGAAAAAACTCCGGAAACAATGTGGGCATTAATCACCCCTTCATTCACTTTCACCAGTGGGATAAGGACGAGGTGAGGATTCGCCTTCTTCTTAAAGGGGGAGGAAGCGAGAATGTGGGTGTCCAGTACAAATTACCGGCCCCGGAACTCAAGGCTGGAAGAGACCTGGATGGGGTAAGGAAAGTTGTGCTGGATGCGGTCTTTAAGGCTCAGGGAAAGGGTTGTGCCCCTGGAACCATTGCCGTTGCCATAGGGGGAGATAGGGTAACCTCCTACATGCTTTCCAAGGAGATACTTTTCAGAAAAATAGGCGAAAGGCACCCTGAACCCGAGATTGCCGAATTTGAGCGGAGACTTTACAGGGAACTTAACCAACTGGGAATAGGGCCCATGGGCTTCGGAGGAAAAACTACCGTTCTGGATGTTTTCGTGGATTATCAGCACCGGCATCCTGCCACATTTTTCGTGGCCATAACCTATAACTGCTGGGCCTACAGGCGTAAAACCCTTCACATAAGGAACGGGGAGGTGAGTTATGACGATTAAACTTAAAACCCCAATTTCCGAGGAGGAAATAAGGAAGTTAAAGGTTGGAGATGAGGTCCTTCTTTCAGGAATAATAGTAACGGCCAGGGATCAGGCTCATAAATTAATGGTGGAAAAGAAGCCGGATTTCATAAGACCTTATCTTGAGGGTTCGGTTATTTACCATTGCGGTCCTGTGGTCAGGAAGGAGCCCGACGGTTCATGGACCTTCGTGTCCGCCGGGCCCACCACTTCCATAAGGGAAGAACCCTATCAGGCCGATGTTATATGCGAATACAGGGTCCGGGGGGTGATCGGAAAGGGAGGAATGGGACCGAAAACCCTTGAGGGCCTCAAGAAATGCGGGGCCGTTTATTTTCACGCGGTGGGAGGTGCTGGAACTCTTATCGCCAATTCCGTAAAAAGAGTTGTGGATGTTTTTATGCTTGAGGAATTTGGAACCCCTGAAGCCTTCTGGGTTATAGAGGTGGAGGACCTTCCCTTGGTGGTTACCATGGACTCCCACGGCAATAGCATGCATGAGGAGGTGCTGGAAGAATCCAGGGAAAAATTCCTGGAACTGGCAGGTCTTAAGTAAATTTTGAAATAAAAATCAGGAGGTTTTAATGGACGCTTTAGCAGAAAAGTTGAGGTCTATGAAGGGCTGGATTAAATTTATCGGAATTACCAGCATAGTGGGGGGAGCGCTTTATGCCCTTACCATCGTAGGGATACTTTTGGCCTGGTTACCCATCTGGATGGGGGTGGTTCTTTATCAGGCCGGGGAAAGGGCGGACCGTTACATAGCCGAGAAGGACGAAAAGGCCCTGGTTGAATTCATGGGGAAACTCAACACCTATTTCACCATCCTGGGGATTGTTATCCTTGTTAGTTTCGCCCTTACTGTTATAGCCGTTCTTATAGCGA
>JALVRF010000148.1 GCA_027025175.1 Candidatus Aminicenantota bacterium
AAATTGAAAAATACTATCACAAATCCGATGCCCTGGTGGTGGGAACAGGACTTGCAGGACTGAGGGCAGCTTTAGCCCTTGCTGACGCCGGGATAGACACCATAACCATATCCAAGGTTTATCCCACAAGATCCCATTCGGTAGCTGCCCAGGGAGGGATAGCGGCTGCTATTGGCCACGCTTCCGATGATTCCACTGAACTTCACATGTGGGATACGGTGAAGGGTAGCGATTTTCTCGGGGACCAGGATGCCATAGAGATGTTCGTAAATGAGGCTATAAAGACTGTTTACGAGATGGAACACATGGGGGTCGTATTTTCAAGAACTCCGGACGGGAAAATTGCTCAGAGGAGGTTCGGAGGACATTCAAGGCCCAGAGCGGTTTATGCCGCAGACTATACAGGCCATGTTCTTCTCCACACCCTTTTTGAACAGTGCATAAAGAAGAAGGTGAGGTTCTTTAATGAGTTCTTTGTTCTGAAACTGGTTTTGCGGGAAGATGGGGTGGTAAGTGGGGTAATAGCCTGGGACATAAGAAACGGAGGACTTCACATTTTCAATGCCAAGGCCACCCTCTTCGCCACCGGAGGATTCGGCAGGGCCTTCAAAATAACCTCCAACTCCTTCACCAATACCGGAGACGGTCTTGCACTGGTTTTGAGGGAGGGTCTTCCCCTGGAAGACCTTGAATTTGTCCAGTTCCATCCCACAGGTCTGTATCGCCTGGGAATTTTAGTGAGTGAAGCAGCCAGGGGCGAAGGCGGATACCTGCTCAACGGAAAGGGGGAGAGGTTCATGAAAAAATATGCTCCTGAAAAGATGGAACTTGCCCCCAGGGATGTGGTGGCCAGGGCTGAGCAGACGGAGATAAATGAGGGAAGAGGAATAGACGGGAAGGATTATATCCACCTTGACCTGAGGCATTTAGGGGCAGAAAAGATAAAGGAAAGGTTGCCCCAGATCAGGGAACTTGCCATGAACTTCCTGGGAGTTGACCCCATAAAGGAGCCTATCCCCATTCAGCCCACCGCCCATTACCAGATGGGAGGAATTCCCACCACAAAGAAAGGGGAAGTTTTAGGGGACGGAAAAACCGAAGTGATTCCGGGATTCTACGCTGCCGGCGAGGCCGCCTGCGTTTCCATCCACGGTGCTAACCGCCTGGGGACCAATTCCCAGCAGGAAGCAATAACCATGGGAAGAATTTCCGGCCTGGCCATGGCTGATTTCGTGAAGAAAACCACTCTTTTCCCAATCCCGGAGGAGGCTATAAAACAGGCAGAGGAGCATGTGAGAAAATATCTGGAGGGAAAAGGCAGCGTAAGGCCCTTTGAGATCAGGGAAAAACTCCACCAGACCATGACCAATAAGGTGGGCATATTCAGGAACGAAAAGGACCTTTCCGAGGCGGTAAAGGAGATAAGGGAGTTAGAGTCTGAGATTCCCAACATACATGTGGAGGACAAGGGACTCAAATTTAACCTTGACCTTCAGGAAGCCCTGGAGACAGAAAATCTCCTCCTGTTCTCCGAAATAATCGCCGATGGAGCCCTGAACAGGAAGGAAAGCCGTGGCGCCCACTACAGGACAGATTATCCCAGGAGGGACGACGAGAACTGGCTGAAACATACCCTGGCATGGAAAGCCCCTGAGGGAGTTCGCTTTGATTACAAGCCGGTGGTCATAACCAAGTTCCAGCCTCAGGAAAGGAAATATTAAGGAGGGCAAAATGAAGAGAAAATTTAAAATCTTCAGATACAATCCTGAAAAGGATAAAAGGCCCTATTACAAGGAATACGAGATAGAGGTGGTGGAAGGCTGGACCGTGCTTGATGCCATTAACCACATTCACTGGTATGAGGACGGTAGTTTGGCCTTCCGCAGGGCATGCCGTTCGGAGATATGCGGCTCCTGTGCCATGAGGATTAACGGGAAGAACCGCTTAGCGTGCAAGACCCAGATAAAGACCCTGGGCAAGGGAACCATAAAAATTGAACCCCTTCCCGGTTTGCCCATCATCAAGGACATGGTAGTGGACCTGGATCCCTTCTTCCGCAACTTAGAGAAGGTAAAGCCCTATTTTATCAAGTATTCACCTCTTCCCGAGGAGGAACAACTCCAGACACCGCAGGAGAGGGAAATCATAAACGAAGCCGCCATGTGTATACTCTGCGGAGCCTGCACCACCTCGTGTCCATCCTTCTGGGCCAATCCCGATTACCTGGGACCTGCTGCCCTCCTCAAGGCTTACAGATTTATATTCGATTCCAGGGACGAGGGCGGAAAGGAAAGGCTGGAGATAATAAACGACAGGAACGGCCTCTGGCGTTGTCACGCCATATTCAACTGCACCGAAGCCTGTCCCAAGAACATCAATATCACCTACTACATTAAGAAACTCCAGAACCTGGCAGTTAACAATCATTTCTGAGTGGAAATAACCCTCACCCCCTTCCTCCGGGGCAAGGTGTTGATAGTCCAGCCCCGGAGGGGGTATAGATTTTCCTTAGATGCAGTGCTTCTGGCCTCCTATGTGGAGGGAGAGGGTTTCGGTCTGGAACTTGGGGCTGGCTTCGGGCCGGTGGCCCTTATGCTTAAGTCAAGGCTTGAGGGAGTAAAAATCCTCGCCCTTGACATACTGGCGGATTACCTCCGCCTTCTTAAGGAAAGTTTGAGGATAAACGGTTTTTCCGGGATATATCCGGTGGCAGGGGATGTTAAGACTCCTCCCCTGAGGGCCAAATTTGACTTCGTTTTCTCCAATCCTCCCTATTTAAAACCGGAAAGGTTCAGGGTTAGTCCCCGCAGGGACCTGGCTGTGAGCAAATGGGAATTGAAGGCCAGGGTTGAGGACTTTCTCAGGGCGGCTTTTCTTCTCCTTAAGGAAAAGGGGAGGGCCTTTTTCGTGATGGGAGCAGGGGCAGGGAATTTTGAAAAAAAGGCTGAGGAGTGCGGTTTTTACCCCGAGGAAAGGGTTGAAGTCTTTGATGAGGAGGATTTGAAATTCCTTCTATTTTCCCTGAGGAAATCCCGGACGGAAAAGAGAAATTTCAGTTTTCTAATGAAAAAAGGGGGAAAATACACTCCTCAAATGGAAGAAGTACTTGGGGGAGGCTCCCTCAGGCCATATCTAATATAAATTCAGGTATTTCCCATATACTCTTGGACGAGGTTCTTTTCCCGAATTCCTTCAGTTGTTCCAAGGGAATGGAAAGAAATGCTTCCACTACCCTGGGGTCAAACTGGGTTCCCTTGTTTTTCTCTATTTCCCTCCTGGCTTCCTCCAGGGACAGGGCTGCTTTCCTGTAAACCCTCTTGCTTATCATGGCGTCAAAGGAATCTGCCACGGCGAATATCCTTGCTCCTATAGGTATTTCCTCACCCTTCAGACCATGGGGATAGCCCTTTCCATCCCATCGTTCGTGGTGGTAAAGAACTATTTCAGAGGCTCCTCTGAGAAAGTCCACATTGGAAACTATTTTATATCCTATCAGAACATGCTCCTTCATTATTGCCCATTCGGAAGGGGTAAGTTTCCCCTCCTTCTTTAAAATGCTATCCGGCACGCCTATTTTCCCTATATCATGTAGAAGGGCTCCCAGACGAAGATTCCTCAGGAAGTCCCGGTCGTTTATTCCTATTTTGTTGGCTATCTCCAGGGATAACTCTACCACCCTCTCGGAATGACCTTCTGTTTCCACATCCCTGGCATCCAGAGTGGCCACCAGGACCTTGAGTATTTCCAGGTAAGAATTCCGCAGGGCCTGGAGGGCGTATTTTAATTTTCTGGTCCTTTCCTCCACCAGCATTTCTAGGTGCTGTCTGTATTCTAAGTTCTGAATCTTTAGCCTTCTCCTTTCAAGGGCATTTTTCACATTGGTGAGGACTTCCTCCAGATAAAAGGGTTTTAGAAGATATGAGAAGGCTCCTGCCTTCATGGCCTCTATTGCCATGGTAATATCCTTAATGGCGGAAATAACGATTATTTCCAGATATGGAAGATTTTTCTTGGCCTCCCGGGCAAGGTCAAGGCCGGATTTTCCGCCCATTCTTATGTCTGTAATAAGCAAAGCATAGTCCTTGGATGCCAGTTTTTCGCTGGCTTCCTCAGCGCTTGATGCTATATCCGCCCTGTAACCCTGCCTTTCAAGAAAGTTTTTAAGAACTCCGGGTACTTCGGGATCGTCGTCAACGATTAGAATTTTTTCCATATAAAAAATACTAACATTGAGACCAATAAAGTCAAATATAAAATGTTGAGGAATTAATTAAAACCGGGTAAAATTGAGGACAAGGAGGGAAAAAATGATGGAGAAATTCTCAATCCTTGAGGCTCTGGAAACAGCCATAGAAACGGAAAAACTGGGGATTGAATTCTACGGTAAACTGGCGGATATCGTTAAGGACCCTGAACTAAAAAAATTTTTTCAGTGGCTGAGGGGCGAGGAGGCAAGGCACCTGGTCAAATACACAAACCTGAAAAAGGAATACGAGAAAAGGGAAAGGGCAGTGGACATGGGAGAAGAGGCACAGGCTCTTCTCAGGGCCCTTTCGGAGGCGGAGATATTCAAACCCACCGGGTGGGATTTTGAAAGGGTCAAGAATATGGAACTTAAGGAAGCGGTGAAAAAAGCCCTGGATTTTGAGAAGCATAGTTTGCTTTTCTTTTACAGTCTCTGGGATTCGGTGGAGAAGGAACATGCTGATATTCTGAGGGAAATCATCCTTGAAGAGAGAAATCATGTGACTAAACTCAGTGAGGTGCTGGGAAAATTATGAAGGATGTTGAGTTCAGGATTTACAACACCCTTTCGGGGAAGGTGGAGGAATTTGTTCCACTGCAGGAGGGTGAGGTCAGGCTCTACACCTGTGGCCCCACGGTTTACGATTACGCCCACATAGGAAATTTCCGCAGTTATGTGGCCGAGGACCTTCTCAAGAGGTTTCTCAAGTTTCTGGGCTACAGGGTAATACATGTTATGAACATCACCGATGTGGACGACAAGACCATAAAGGGAGCCCAGAGGGAAGGGGTGAGCCTTAAGGAGTTTACCAGGAAGTACGAAAAGGCATTTTTTGAGGATATAGACACCCTGAGGCTGGACAGGGCGGATTATTATCCCAGGGCCACGGAGACCATACCGGACATGATAAAAATAATCCAGGGACTACTGGATAAGGGTTATGCCTATATAAAAGATGGTTCAGTTTATTTCAGGATTTCCTCCTTTCCAGAATATGGAAAACTTTCCAAGATAAAGCCCGAGGAACTTAAGGTTGGGGTAAGGATTGAGGCGGACGAATACACCAAGGAAGATGTGAGGGATTTTGCCCTGTGGAAGGCCAAAAAGCCCGGGGAGCCCTCATGGCCTTCCCCCTTTGGCGAAGGAAGGCCTGGCTGGCACATTGAGTGCTCCACCATGAGTATGAAATACCTGGGAGAAACCCTGGATATACATGCTGGGGGAGTGGATAATATTTTCCCTCACCACGAAAACGAAATTGCCCAGTCAGAGGCCTACACCGGAAAGCAGTTTGTCCGCTACTGGTTCCATGTCCAGCACCTGATAGTGGAAGGGGAGAAGATGAGCAAATCCAAAGGGAATTTCTACACCCTGCGGGACCTTCTGGCCATGGGATTTTCCCCCAGGGCCATCAGGTATCTCCTCCTTACCACCCATTACAGAAAAATCCTTAACTTCACCTTTGATGCTCTTTATCAGGCAACCGCCTCCCTGAAGAGAATAACTGATTTTCTCTTTGAATTGGAGACCAGGAAATTCCCTGAGGGGAAGAGCCAGGAGGCAAAGGAAAGGGTTGAAAACTGCCGCAGGGAATTTACCCTCGCCCTGGCAGATGACCTTAACATATCCGGGGCCATGGCTGCCATATTTGACCTTATAAGATGGGGAAATAAGGCCATGGAGGAAGGGGAACTTCTGAGCCATGACGCCACGAACCTCAAAGCCCTGCTTTACGACCTGGACAGGGTGCTGGCAGTGCTTCCCGAGAAAGTGGTGGAGGAACTTCCTGAGGATATTATGAGGATGATAAAGGAGAGGGAGGAGGCCCGTAAAAGGAAGGATTATGCTACTGCTGACCGCATCAGGGACGAGCTTTTCAAGAGGGGGATAATCCTTGAGGATACAAAAGAAGGAACTCGATGGAAACTAATAAAAAAATAGAACTTGGGAAAAGGGGAGAGAGGGAAGCTGAGAGATATTTAAAAAAGAAGGGATATAAAATCATAGCTAAGAATTTCAGGGTGAAGGGAGGGGAATTAGACATAGTGGCAGAGAAGGACGGGGAGATAGTTTTCGTGGAGGTTAGAACCAGGAAGAGCGGTGAGTTCATGGACCCCGTTTACTCCATCGGCCCCAGGAAAAGAGAGAGGCTCCGTCGGGCGGCTCAGGTTTTCCTCATTTCCCGGGGCCTTGACCTCTTACCGTGCCGGTTTGATGTTATAACCCTGGTGGGCGAGGGTAAGGGTTTTACCCTTGAACACTACGAGAATGTTTTCATATGAGGCAGCTGAGAAGGGATTTTATAAAGGAAAGATGGGTGGTTATATCATCCGAGAGGGGTAAAAGGCCCCTCCAGTTTCCGGAGCAAAGCCGATACAGGCCCAGGGGAGACCCCTCAACCTGTCCCTTCTGTCCTGGAAACGAAAACATGACCCCTCCCCAGGTTTATGTGGTTGAGGGAGATGGAGGATGGAAGATAAGGGTGGTTCCCAACAAGTATCCCATATTGTCCCCTGGGGAGGATGGGGAACGAATTGGGGAGATTCCGTTTATATCTGCCCCGGCAAAGGGGGTGCACGAGGTTATAATAGAAAGCCCGTCCCATTTTGATACCATAGGGAGCATGGAGCCCTTTCAGGTCCTGCTTATCCTTAAGACCTACAGGGAAAGGTTGAAGGACCTTAAGGGAAAATACCCCTTTGCCATGGTTTTCAAGAACCGTGGCCCGGAGGGAGGAGCATCCCTCTCCCATCCCCATTCCCAACTTATCGCCTCAGGTTTCCTTCCAGACAGCGTTGAGAGGGAACTCAGGGTGTTTGAAGAATTCAGGGAAAGGGGAATATGTCCCGTATGCCTTCTCATGAACAGGGAGGTTGAAAGCGAGAGGCTGGTTTTCCAGACGGAGAATTTTGCAGTATTCTGCCCCTATTTTTCTGCCTTTCCCTTTGAAGTATGGATAGTGCCCAAAAAACACCTTCCCGCCTTTGAGGAGGCCGAAGGGCCTCTCCTTGAGGAACTGGCCGGGGTTTACAGGAAAACCATGGGCGCCCTGGACAGAGCCCTTGATTTTCCCAGCCTTAACATGATGTTGAGGAGCAGGCCCTTTTCCGGCGGGAAGTATCACTGGAGAATGGAAATCATACCCCGTCTCACCAAGCCCGCAGGCTTTGAGTGGGGAGCAGAGGTCTTTGTTAATATAGTTCCCCCGGAAAGGGCTGCCCTGGAACTAAGGAGGAATTTATGAAGAAACTCGTCCTTTGCGGGAAGGAGATTTCCCTGGACCAGGTGGTTGAATTCGGGCTCAGGCCTGAAATGAAGGTGGACCTCTGTCCTGAGGTCCTTGAAAAAATTGAGGAGGGAAGGCGAAGGCTTGAGGCCCACATGAGGGAGACCATATATGGGGTTAATACTGGATTCGGGGCCCTGGCTTCGGAGAAAATTCCCGGGGATAAAATAGAACGCCTACAGGAGAACCTGATAAAGAGCCACCATGCCGGTGCAGGAAACTGCATGTCCCCTGAGATGGCAAGGGCTGCTACCCTGATAAGGCTCCATACCCTTTCCTCGGGGTATTCGGGAATATCTAAAGAGCTTGCCTTGGCCTTAGTGGAATATCTGAACTCAGGACTTTCCCCATGCATGAAGGAATACGGCTCCGTTGGAGCAAGCGGTGACCTTGCCCCCCTGGCATCCCTTGCTCTTTCCCTTTCCCTGCCGGAACTTACTGAGGTTTTCCTCTGGGATGGGAATTGGCACAGGATGAAAGGCAGGGAGGCGGTGAAAAAAGCAGGGTTTAAACCCATAAAACTCGGTGCCAAGGAAGCCCTCTCCCTGATAAACGGAACCCCATTTTCGTCTGCCCTGGCAATTTTTGCCCTTAAGATGGGGGAGGAACTTCTATTTCTCTCCGACATAGCCCTTGCCCTGAGCGTGGAAGCCTTAGCCTCCAATATCTCCTTCCTTTTTGAAGGAATACACCGGCTCAGGAAAATAGATGGGCAGAGGGAAAGGGCGAAATGGGTCAGGAAACTCATAGATGGCTCGCAGATGACTGGGAAAAGCAATGAGGTTCAGGCTCCCTATTCGGTAAGGTGTTATCCCCAGGTGGCCGGAGCCAGCACCGAGGCCCTATCCTTTGCCCGAAGGCTCTTAGAGGGGGAGGTTAATTCCGTAACCGACAATCCCCTGGTTTTTCAAGAAGGGGTTTTTTCAGGGGGAAACTTCCACGCCCAGCCTGTGGCCCTGGCTGCAGATAATGTTTCCATGGCCTTAGCCTATCTCGCCTCCATATCCGAAAGGAGGCTTTTCAGGCTCCTTGATCCCAACCTTAACAATGGACTCTCTCCCTTTCTGGTGAAGGAACCCGGGCTCAATAGCGGATTCATGATAATCCAGTACACCGCAGCCTCCCTGGTGGCGGAGAACAGGCTCCTTTCCCATCCTGCAGGCCTTCAGAGCATCCCTACATCGGCCAACCAGGAGGACCATGTGAGCATGGCTCCCCTGAGCGGGAGAAAGGCCATTAAAATAGCGGAAAACACCAGATATGTCCTTGCAGCGGAAATCATGGCCGCCTGCCAGGGTATGGACCTCAGGGGAGGAAGGCCCGGAAAGGGAACCTTCAGGGCTAAGGAATGGGTAAGAAAAAGGGTTCCCTTCTTAGAGGAGGACTCTCCCCTGAGTCAGTATCTTGAGACCTTAGCCCGGGAATTGAACAGGGAGTTTATAGAATATGTCCTTGGAAGTTGAACTTATTTCCATAACCCCTGAGTCTGAGAAAAAAATAGAGGAGGCAGGAAGAACGGCTTATCTTTCCTTTGACAGGTATACCCCTGAACCCATCCTGAAACTAAAGGGCCTTAAGGAACTGGTTTATACGGAGAAGCATCCGGGGCTAAAGGAAGCCAAGCCAGGGGATAGGGTTAATTTTGGGGGAAAGCAGTACGAAGTGGAGCAAAGGTGGGAAAACTCCGCCGAGAAGTTCATAAAAATGCTCATAAGGAGCGGCCACCTCTCGGTTCTTGAGCACGCCCATGCCAGTTTCAGGATTAAAGGAGGGTCCAGGAGTTTTACCCATCAGTTGGTTCGCCACAGGATGGCATCCTTTACCCAGCAATCCCAGAGGTATGTGGACGAGAAAAAATTCAAATATGTGATTCCCCCATCCATAGAGAAAGATCCCGAGGCCCTCAAGGTTTACCAGGAATTTATGGAGGAGGCCAGGGAGGTTTACAGGAAGTTGAGGGAAATGAAGATAAAAAAGGAGGACGCCAGGTTCGTCCTTCCCAATGCGGTTTATTCGGAAATAGTAATAACCGCCAATTTCAGGGAATGGAGGCACATAATTGAACTTCGGGGCTCCCGCCATGCCCAGTGGGAGATAAGGAAGATGGCCATAAAGGTGCTTGAGATTCTCAAGAAAAAAGCCCCTTCAGTTTTCCACGACTTGGTGATTGAGGGGGACCACATAGTCAGGAAATGAAATTCCTCTTCCTCAGCGGGGAATTCTTTCCAAACCCCTATCTCTCCATGGACCTTATCTTCAATTATTACCTGCCCCGGAGGGGATTAAGCCCGGTGTGGGTGATGCCAGGAGAGGTTAATGGAATTGAGAAGAGCAACTGGAGGGGATATCCCCTTTACCTTATTCCTAAACTCTCCTCCAGATACCTACTTTACCCCCTGAGGTTGGGGAAAATTATAAGGGAGGTTCTTCGTAGGGTAGATAAAGTTTCCTTTGTGTGGGTCAGGGATAATCCGGTTATGGCCCGGGAGGGATATGTTTTTGCAAAAAAGATGGGGATTCCCTTTTTTTACAGAATATCCCACCTGAAGGAGGAGGAGAGCCTTCTTTATGCAAAGATGGGAATTTTCGGCTCCCGCTGGAGAAATTATATCAGGGGAAGGGCGGGAAGGAGTTTGAGAAATTTTTTTCTGCGGAGGGCGGATTTAGCGGTGGCCATGAGCAGTAAAATGGAGGAGCATTTCCAAAAATGGGGGATTAAGAAAA
This sequence comes from Candidatus Aminicenantota bacterium, assembly GCA_027025175.1. GTDB lineage: Bacteria > Acidobacteriota > Aminicenantia > S016-38 > S016-38 > JALSNJ01. The sequence continues at coordinate 10,257 of JALVRF010000148.1, forward strand.
CTGCAGTTTTGCCCGAGGGAATAGACGGAAGGGTGAGGCCTGAGGATTATCCCGTGGATAAGTTTTTAAGGAAATATTCCATTGAGGGAAAGAAGATTATCTCCTATGTGGGGGTTCTTTCTCCCTTCAGAAAAAGTTATTTCATGCTTGAGGTCCTCTCCCTTCTTCCAGAGGAATTTGTCCTGGTGATGGCTGGATGGGGAAGGCCTGAGGATTATCCCGTCAGGCTCCTTAAAATGGCGCAGGAAATGGGCCTTGGGGAGAGGGTGAGGTTCTTAGGGCTTCTTCCCAGGGACGAAGTTTATTCCCTGATAAGGGCTTCGGCGGTGGGGCTTTCCCCCTTTCCCCTCAATTCCGTTCTTGTTGCAAACTCCCCCATAAAGCCCTTAGAATACCTACTTATGGAAAGGCCTGTGGTCTCCACCGCGGTGCCTGACACCGTGGAGGTTATCTCCTTCTGCGGGGGTGGTAAAATTTGCCCATGGGATGCCCAATGTTTCGCTAAGGCAGTGGTTTCCCTGGCTGGCAGGGAAGAAAAGGATGCCAGGAGGAAGGTAGTTAAACTCAGGGACCTGGGGAGATTGGCAGAGAGGATATATGAAAAAATTCTCCCTTTTATTTGAAGCCTCATCTTTAACTGTGGTTCTCTCCTCCCTCCCCTACCTTTATTTTCTTAAAGGACAACCCCTGGCCTATTTCATTCCAGGGGCGATAATAGTTTTTCTTTTTCCCCTGGGATTTTTAAATTCCATCCTTCCCACGGAAAAACATCTTGCCCTTCTCCTTTACATTTTATGGATGCCCCTGGCCTATATATTTTCCGGCTCTTCCAGCGGGAGTTTTGCCCTCAGGACCGTGGGATATTCTGTGGGGGCCTATGTGGCCTTTGTGGTTATGGCCAGGGTTTTTTCCGGTAAAAAAGGATTCTTATTCCTTGAGATTTTTTTATCCTTTTTCTCCGCCGCCGGGCTTGTTTTTCTACTGTTTTACTTGGCGGGCCTTCCCTCGGTGGGGATAATGTTTAACATGAGAATCCCCTATTTGGGATTGAAGCCCATAAAATCTCTGGTTTTCGGACCTAACTATTTTTCGGCCCTTGCCTTTATGGGCTTTGCCCTGTCTTATTACCTATGGAGGGAAAGCACCAGATTTTTTCACCTGGGGCTTCTCGCCGCCAACCTGCTGGCCCTTTTCCTTTCCTTTTCCAGAGCCGCTTACCTCGCCTTGGCCGTTTTCCTTCTGGTGGAAATAACTGTTAAAAAGCCCCGACTTTTCCTGCCCCTTCTTGCTTTGCTCCTTGCTTTTATAATTGCCTTTCCGGGTTTTCTGCAGTTGAAAAAGGGTATGACGGGAAGGGAGGTAATCTGGCCATTAGCCTGGGAACTTATGATGGAAGCCCCGGTGGTGGGATGGGGGGCCGAGGTTAAAACTGTATTTGCCAGAACCAACATAAAGTGGTCCAGCGCCCACAATTCCTTTCTTGATTTCGGGATAATGTATGGCCTTCCAGGTATTGTCCTCTATTTCTTCATCTTCGTGGCAGCATTCTCCTTCTCCTTCAGGAAAAAAGACCCCCTTCACCGTTTCCTTATTCCCCTCATACCTTCCATCTTCGTTCTATCCCTTTTTTCCACCTTTGTGGCCGGGGGATTTTCCATAGGTTCTGTTTTGACGGGGATTTTCCTGGGCATGGGATTTCTGGAATGAAGATTCTCCAGATGGTTACCCTTTCCCAGTGGGGAGGAGCCCAGAGAATAGCCCTGGAATATTCAAAAATACTCGCCAGGGAGGGCTTTGAGGTTTCTTTAGGCGCTTCTCCGGGGGGGAGACTGGAGAAGGAGGCGGAGAAAAACGGCCTTGAATTCATCCCTCTTCCCTTCCGAAGGGAAGTCTCCCCATTAAAGGACCTCTCTGCCCTTAACAGGCTGAGGTCCCTGGTTAAAAAAAGGGGATTTACTGTTCTCCATTCCCATTCCACCAAGGCCGGCGTTATTTCTCGCCTTCCCGTAATCCCGGGAATTAAAATCTTCACTGCCCACGGCTGGTGTTTTACCCCTGGGACAGGACGGGAGGGGTGTAAAATCCTGGAGAAATTCCTCTCCCGGTTTACCTGGAAGATAACCTGCGTTTCAAAATATGACCTGGAACTGGGGAAAAGGGCAGGAATAAATGCGGAAAAACTCTATTACCTTCCCAATGGGATTGAGGATGTGAATAGGTTGGCTGAGCCTGAAAAAAGCCAGTTAATCGTCTCAGTGGCCCGATTTAGCAGGCAGAAGGACCACTTTACCCTGCTTAAAGCCCTTTCGGCAATTGAAGGGGCCAGGGCCCTTCTCGTTGGGGATGGTCCGCTTTTCCAAAAAGTAAAGGAGTTCTCCAGGAAATTAGGGATTGAGGTGAGGGTTGAATTTCCCGGTGAGGTGAAGGATATCCCGGGTCTTCTTTCCAGGGCTGGAATTTTCGTCCTCTCCTCCAACTGGGAGGGACTTCCACTCTCTGTTCTTGAGGCCATGAGGGCAGCTCTTCCGGTAGTTGCTACCGATGTGGGCGGGGTAAGGGAGATGGTAAAAGACGGCGAGAGCGGATTCTTAGTGCCTAAGGGGGATGCAAAGGCCCTGGAAAAAAGGCTGAAGGAACTTCTTTCAAGTTCTGATCTTCGCCGCTCCATGGGAAAAAGGGCAAGGGAGATATACCTTGAGCGTTATAATTACCGCAGAATGAAGGAGGCCCTCCTTGAACTCTATGGAAAATTACCGGTGTAAGATCTGTGGAACCCCGGGAAGATTCTGGGCCCGGGGGAAGGGTTTTAATGTTCTGCGATGCCCAGGTTGCGGGCTGCTATGGGTGGACCGGGTAAACACTAAACCTGGAGATTACTGGGCAGAGGAGATTTACCTTGAGGTTGAGAAGGAACTTGAGGCCAGGTTCAGGAAAATACTGTCCAGGGTTCTCAGGATAACTGGCCGGCCAGGAAGGGCCTTGGAGGTGGGAAGCAGTATAGGGACATTTTTAAAGGTGGCAGGGGAGATGGGTTTTGAGGCGGAGGGATGTGATATTTCGCCGGGAGCAGTGGAATTTTCAAGGAAAAGGGACCTGAAGGTCAGGCTGGGAACCCTTGACAGCTCTTACAGGGAGGGGGAATTTGATTATGTCTTTGCCTTTAACCTGGTGGAGCACCTTCCGGAGCCATCCATTTTTTTCAGACATGCCACCAGGGTTCTCAAAAAAGGGGGATTCCTGGTTATAGAAACTCCAATTCAGGATAGCCTTTTTCATCTTTCCTCCAGGTTTTTTTATGTCTTATCCAGAGGCAGATTAAAATTCCTGGGATTATCCCCGGATGACCATCTTCTGAGGTTTTCGCGAAAAACCTTTCGGAAAATAGAAGAGGTCTTCGGACTCCGTCTCCTCCGTCTCTGGCAGATGCCCTCCCCCTGGAGTGAGATATGGGGGAAATCCAGGGTTGTAAAAATGGAAAAACGCCTCCTTTACAGGGCGGCCCTTCCTCCCCTCTGGTTTCTCTCCTGGGTTTCCGGGCTGGGAAACAGGGCTCTGGCGGTTTTTCAAAAACCCATGTGATAAAATTTTAAACATGAACTTCAGGGAAGTCCTGGGAAGAAGGTTGCTTATCCTTGACGGGGCCATGGGAACGGAAATTGTAAGGAGGACCGGGGGGAAGGTTCCCATGGGGGAAATTCTGAACAAGCAGGCCCCGGAGGTAATCCTGGCCATTCACAGGGATTATATTGAAGCAGGAGCCGACATAATAGAAACCAATACCTTTTCTCTGAACCGGTTCAAGGCCCGGGAAGCGGGCCTGGGTGAGAACTTCCCTGAACTTTTAAAGAGGGGAATAGACCTGGCAAGAAAGGCCGCTGAAGATTCTGTCCTGGTCTCCGGTTCCGTGGGTCCCTTGGGTAAACTCCTTTATCCCCTGGGTGAACTTCATCCCCATGAGGCCTACGGGGCATATGCCGAGATCTTCAGGGTCATGGCCCAGGAAGGTGTGGACATTCTTCAGGTGGAGACCATGGTGGACATTGAGGAGGCGAAAATAGCAGCCAGGGCCGCCCAGGAAATTGCCCCCCACATCCCCCTTATCCTTTCGGTGACATTCACCGAGGAGGGAAGAACCCTCACCGGCTCAGACCCCAACACCGCCTTTTCTGTACTTTCAAAAACCCCTGCTACTGTTCTTTCAGCCAACTGCGGAAGGGAGGTAGAGGAGTTCGTTGAAATAGCAGGGGTTCTTTCCAGAAAAAACAGGCCCTTTGCCATATATCCCAACGCCGGCCTTCCTGTAAAGAAAGATGGTGAGATTTTCTACCCCATGGGGCCGGAGGAATTCGCTGATTTTACGGAGAGGTTTTACGAAAAGGGAGCCTCCATAGTGGGAGGATGCTGCGGAACTACCCCTTCCCACATAAGGGCTCTGGCTAAAAGGTTCAAGGGAAAGGAGGTGAAGGAGGGAGGAGAGACCGAGAACTTCTTTTTCCTGGCCTCAAGGACAACCCTGATTCCCTTCGGGGATGGATTCCCCTTCAGGATGGTTGGGGAAAGGATAAACCCCTTTGGAAGCAAAAAACTCAGGCCAATAATAGAGGCAGGGGATGTGGAGGGCATAGCAGAAGCGGCCCTCTCCCAGGAGAGGGAAGGGGCAGATGCCCTGGATATTAACTTAGGAACCCGGGGGGAAAAGGAGCCTGGGTTCTTTGCGGAGGTGGTAAGAGAGGTTTCCCTGAGGGTCAAGATTCCCCTGCTCCTGGATGTTAAAAATGCTTCCTCTGCAGAGGAGGGTTTTAAATGGGCCCCTGGAACCCCTGCCCTTAATTCCTGCACTGCAGAGGAGAAAAGGATGGAAGAGGTTCTTCCCCTGGTTAAAAAATACGGTGCCGCGGTGGTTGCCATTGCCATAGACGAGAAGGGAGTGGCTGAGAGGGCTAAGGATAAATTGAGGGCCTTAGAGAAGTTCATGAAAAAAGCGGAGGATATGGGGCTTTCCCCTGCGGACATAATCTTTGACCCTGTGGTTCTTACTGCTTCTACGGGTCCCTGGGCAGTTAAGGAGACCCTGAAGGCCATAGAGGAGGCGAAAAAGCTTTTTATAATTCCTGTTATCCTGGGGCTTTCCAATGTCTCCTACGGTCTTCCAGCCAGGAAGCTCCTGAATTTTTCCTTCCTGGCCATGGCCATGGAAAGGGGGGCTGACGCTGCCATAATGAGGGTAAAGGCCGAGGCCAAGGAATGGGTTCTTGCCTCGGAGTTCCTTTCCGGAAGACCATCCCAATTTCTTGAGCATTTTTCCAAAGGGGTGGAAATAAGCCTAAGCAGAAAGGAAGAGCCCTCCTCTCCTGAGCAGGCCCTGAGCTACGCCATCCTTGAGGGGAAAAAACAGAAAGCCTACGAACTGGTTCTTCAACTTCTTCAAGAGAAGGAGCCCATGGAAATTATGAACGAAATTTTAATCCCTGCCATGAGAAAGGTTGGTGAACTTTACGAAAGGAAGATATATTTTCTCCCCCAACTTATAGCCTCAGCAGAGGCCATGAAAAGGGCATCCTCCCTTATTGAAGAGAGTTTAAAGGGAACCGGCGAAAGAAAGTGGAAGATAATACTGGCAACGGTTAAGGGGGACCTTCACGACATAGGCAAGAACATAGCCAGGGCGGTCCTTTCTAATTTCGGATTTGAGGTGGTGGACTTGGGGAAAAATGTTCCCTTAGAGGAAATTCTCGCTGCGGTGGAAAAACATCGTCCCCACGCTGTGGGGCTTTCCTGCCTTATGACTACCTCCCTGGACGAGATGGAAAGGGCCACCAAGGAGATAAAGAAAAGGTGGCCGCGAGTTCTGGTGGTGCTGGGAGGGGCCACTGTGAGCCCCAGACTCGTCAGGGAATTCGGGGGCGATATTTACGCCAAGGATGCTGTAGACGGGCTTAGAAAATTAAAGGAGGCTCTGGAAGGTGGACATTAAGGAAAGGCTCCAGGACCCCTATGTGGTGCTCCTTGATGGGGCCATGGGAACCTATCTTTATCAGAAGGGAGTGCCCAAGGGATTCTGTTACGACGAGGTGAACCTCACCATGCCGGAGCTGGTAAAGGAAATTCACAGGGAATACATAGAAGCGGGGGCCGAGATAATAGAGACCAACACCTTCGGAGCCAATAGGTTTGTCCTTGAGGAATTTTTCGGTATAGGAGCGAAGACCAGGGAAATAAATTACATGGGGGCCAGACTTGCCAGGGAGGTGGCCAAAGGGAAGGCCTTCGTGGCTGGCTCCATTGGCCCTGTGGCGAGGCCCCACGACAGGAAAAAGGAGCTTTCCCCCGTTGAACTTGAGGAGATTTTCCGGGAGCAGATTGAGGCCCTTTTAGAAGGAGGAGTGGACCTTCTCCTTTTTGAAACCTACAACTGCGTGGAGGAACTGGAAGTTGGGGTTAAGGTAGCCAGGGAAATATCCCCGGAGACCCCGATTTTTGCTTCCTTTACCTTCCCCAATCAGCTTAAAACAATTTTTGGCGAAGGGGTGGCAGACATAGTTAAAAAGGCCAGTAAGCTTCCCATAGATGTTATAGGAGCCAACTGCAGCGGGGGACCTCAGAGCGTTCACGAAGCAGTGAGGATGCTCCTTTCTCTTTCGGATAAGCCAGTCCTTTACATGCCCAATGCCGGCCAGGCCAGGTTCATTCATGGGAAGTTCGTATATCCCTACAACCCCGAGTATTTCGCCAGATACGGGGAGCGGTCCGCAAAAATTGGGGCAAAATTCATCGGTGGCTGCTGCGGGACCACTCCGGCTCACATAAGAGCCTTAGCTGAGAGGATAAAGGGGATGAAGGTCAAAAGGAAGGTAAGGAGGGTGAACCTGGAGGAGCAGGGTGGGAAGGATGAAGAGGAGCAGGCAGAGGTAAAGACCAGGGTGAAGGAACTTCTTGAGGAGGGGAAACTCCTTTCGGTGGAGGTTGAGCCACCGAGAAATTCTGATTTTTCCCTGATTCTAAAAATCCTGGAGAAATGGAAGGGGAGCGAGATAAATACCCTGAACATTTCCGACTCTCCCATGGCCAGGGTAAGGATGAACCCCTTTTCCTTCGCGAAGATATTAAAGGAAGCTCTCCCCTTTGAGGCCATCGTTCACATGACCTGCAGGGACAGGAACCTTCTTGCTATTCAATCAGACCTTCTGGGAGCCGCAGCCATGGGGATTGAAAACATACTTGCCCTCACCGGGGACCCTCCCTCCTTGGGGGATTACCCCTTTGCCACAGGGGTTTACGACCTGGATTCCGTGGGTCTTATAGGTATAATGCGGTCCATGAATCAGGGTAAGGGTTTTCTTGGAAATCCCCTTGGGGCCAGGACCGGTTTCTTTATAGGAGCCTCCCTGAATCTTAATCGTATAGAGCAGGGAGAACTGGAAAGGGCAAGGGCGAAAATTGAGGCAGGGGCGAATTTCCTGGTGACCCAGCCGGTTTTTGACCCGTCCTACCTGGAAAATCTGCTGGAGAGCCTGAAAGGGCTTAAGGTTCCCATTATCGTGGCGATTATGGTGCTTCTCAACTGGAAAAATGCAGAATACCTTCACTACGAGGTGCCGGGAATTTACCTTCCCCCGTGGGTTCTCAGGAGGATGGAAGGAAAGAAAGGGAAGGAAGGCAGAAGGGAGGGAGCGAAGATAGCCAGGGAAATATACCGAAGGGTCAGGCTTATGGTTCCGGGGGTTTTGTTAATAGTTCCCGGGGAAAAGTATGAAATAGTTGAAGAAATTCTGTATTGACCTTATAATTACAGACCGATGGCATTCAAATATCTCCTGTTTTCCTCCTTCCTCGTTTTTTCTGTAGCCTTTCTTTCATTTTTCCTCACTGCCCTCGTTCTAAAATTTTCCCATCGGTTCAAACTTTATGACAGGAACGAGGAAAGGAAAGTCCATTCTGGTTCCATCCCCCGCCTGGGAGGGGTGGCCATAATGGCATCCATGGGTATAGGAATTTTAGTCGGGGAATTCCTGGTGGGAAAACTGGTTTTTTCAGGGTCCCACAATTTTAAAACCATAATCCTCTGGGGACTTGCCCTGGCGGTGGTTTTCTTTCTCGGTCTCGTGGATGACCTCAGGGGGCTAAACGCTTATCAGAAATTTCCCATTCAGTTTGCAATAACTCTTTTTCTCTACTTCGTGGGGTTCCGTATAGAGAACCTTTCCCTTCCGTGGGGAGGAAATCTTCATCTGGGTATATGGGGACTTCCCTTAGAACTTCTATGGGTCGTGGGAGTTATGAATGCCGTTAATATAATAGATGGTCTTGACGGATTGGCCGCAGGGATTTCTCTGGTGGCATCCTTATCCATGTTTGCGGTTTTTTTAGTCCACGGAAAATACCCCTATGCTGCGGTTATGGCAGGTATGACAGGTTCCCTCATCGGTTTCCTGCCCTTTAATATTCATCCTGCCAGAATTTTTATGGGCGATAGCGGTAGCCTCAGTCTGGGATTTATCCTCGGAACCCTTGCCATGAAAAGTTCTGAAAAGGCCAACCTTACCGTATCCCTTTCAGTGGCCTTCGTAATTCTTTTTATTCCTCTTATGGACACTGCCTTAGCCCTTTTAAGGAGATGGAAGAACAAAAAGCCCCTGTTTTCCGCGGACAATGACCACATTCATCACAGGCTGTTTAATAAAACAGGTTCCCAGAGAAAAGCGGTGCTTATCCTGGTGCTTATTTCCGCTCTTTTTTCCTTTAACGGCGTTCTCATGGCCCTTGTGGATGGTTATCCCAGGGTGTTTTCCATATTGATAACATTCCTGGTGGGTTTTCTGGTGGTGTGGAGGCTGGATTATTTCTCCTTCCGGGATACCATCGGCTTTTTTGGATCGAGGGTGCTTTTTCCTAAAAGGAGGGAAACCTGAGGAAAACTCTATCACTATTTTTTCTTATGGGCCTTCTGGTGGCCGGGATGAAACTCGTTCCTTATCCTCGGGGAATTTACCATTCGGCTTTTCCCAATTTCGGAGGCCCTGAGGACAGCGTTAACTGTAAAAGAATAAGGAAATTTGAAAGCCTGGCAGGAAAGAAAATAGTCTGGGCGTTTTTTTCCAACAACTGGATAGAAGGGATAAGGTTTCCTGGCAAGGAAATAAAGGAAATATCCCGCTGCGGAGCCATCCCCTTCGTGCGGCTCATGGCCCGTTCAACCTTCATATACGGTCCGGATCCGGTTTACACTCTTGGAGGGATAATTAACGGGGATTTTGACCAGCAGTTGAGGAAATGGGCCAGGGAAGCCAGAAATTACGAGGGTCCCCTTCTCGCTGAGTTCGGTGTGGAGATGAACGGGGATTGGTTTCCCTGGTCCGGTTATTGGAACGGAGCAGGTGAGACCGGGGGTTACGGTAATCCGGAGTTTCCCGACGGGCCGGAAAGGTTCAGGGACGCTTACAGGCACATAATAGAAATTTTCCGCCAGGAAGGGGCGGAGAACATCACATGGTTTTTTCACGCCAATGCAGATAGTTTTCCTGAGGAAGAGTGGAACAAAATAGGTAATTATTATCCGGGGGACAATTATATAGATTGGGTGGGATTGAGCGTATACGGAGCAATTTTTCCAGATGAGAAGCAAGATTGGGAAGAACTATCCTTCAGGGAAAAATTCCTTAAAACTTACCAGCAGGTTAAAGCATTTGCACCGAACAAACCCCTGGCAGTGCTTGAATTTGGTGTAATTGAGGACCCCAGGAAACCGGCATGGATAAGACAGGCCTTTGATTTTATAAAACAGTTTCCCGACATTAAGGCCATTTCCTGGTGGCAGGAGAGGTGGGAAAACGAGGACGGGAGTTTCTCGGACCTTCGTATTAACTCCAGCCAGTCTTCCCTGAAGGAATACAGGACCCAGGTAAAATCTCCGCTTTTTAAAACCACTCCCCTCTTTAACTTTCCCCCTGGCTACAGGCCCCGCTGAACTATATTTCCATTATTTCCTGTTCCTTCTTTTTGGCAATTTCCTCTGCCTTTTTTATGTATTCGTCGTGAATTTTCTGAATCTCGTCAAAACCCCTGTACTTGTCGTCCTCAGATATTTCCTTGGCCTCCTCCAATTCCTTTATCTCTTCCCTGGCCTCCCGGCGGATATTCCTTATAGCAGCCTTGGTCTCCTCCAGGAGTTTGTGCAGGAGTTTTACCAGTTCCTTTCTCCTTTCCTCGTCCAGAGGAGGAACCGGAACCTTTATGTTGGTTCCGTCGTTTACAGGGTTGAAACCTAAATTGCTCCTGACTATGGCCTTTTCTATGTCGGTGAGAATGTTCTTGTCCCAGGGTTGTATTATCACCAGTTCCGGGTTTACCACACTTACTGTGGCCAGTTGGGTTATCGGGGTGGGAGTGCCGTAATAATCCACCCTTATTTCTTCAAAAAGGGAGGCGGAAGCCCGTCCTGTTCTTATTTTCGCTATTTCCCTCTTGAAATGCTCCACCGAGGCTTCCATTTTCTTTCTGGTTTGTTTGAAGATTGCCTCCATTTTACACCTCCTTTTTTACTAAGGTTCCCACCTCTTCCCCCAGGATAATTTTTCTGAGGTTTCCCTTTCCCCTTATGTTAAAGACGATTATAGGCATGTCGTTCTCCATACAAAGGGTTACTGCTGTGGGGTCCATTATCCTGAGTCCCTTCTCCAGAACCTGAAAATAGGAAATCCGGCGAAAGAATTTTGCTTCCCTGTGCTTTTCGGGGTCTGCCGTAAATATACCGTCAACCTTTGTGGCCTTGAGGAGAACATCCGCCTTCATTTCCACGGCCCTGAGGGCAGCAGCGGTGTCCGTGGAGAAAAAGGGATTTCCCGTTCCAGAGGCAAATATGACCACCCTTCCCTTCTCTAAGTGTCTCAGGGCGCGCTTTGGGATAAAGGGTTCTGCTATGGCCCTGATCTCCAGGGCTGAAATTAGCCTGGTGGGAATTCCATTTTTCTCAAGAAAATTCTGCAGGGCTATTCCGTTCAGAAGGGTGGCCAGCATCCCCATGTAATCGCCCCATATCCTGTCCAGTCCGAGTTGGCTGGAATTTATCCCCCGAAAGAAATTTCCCCCTCCCACCACCATGGCTATTTCTGCGCCCATGGAAAGGGCTTCCTTCACCTCCTCTGCTATGAAGGAAAGAACCTTCGGGTCAATCCCTGAGGTTTTATCTCCCAGGAGAGCTTCCCCGCTTATTTTAAGGAGAAGCCTTCTATATCTTAGGCCCATTTTCCAGGGTTATTCTTCCCCTACTGCCAGGCGGGCGAATCTCCTTATGACAATGTTTTCTCCGAATTTGGCTATCTGCTGGGTGAGGTAATCCTTTATTTTAATATCAGGGTTTTTGACATAGGGTTGCTCCAGAAGGCAAACCTGTTCGTAAAATTTCTTCAATTTTCCTTCAATTATCCTGTCTATAACATGGTCTGGTTTGCCCTGGGCCTTTAACTGCTCCCTGTATATTTCCTTTTCCTTGTTCAGAACCTCCTCGGGTATATCTTCGGGGGAGACGTACTGGGGAGCGGAGGTGGCTATGTGCATGGCTATGTTCTTGGCAAATTCCCTGAATTCCTCGTTTCTGGCCACGAAATCGGTTTCCGTATCTATTTCAACTATAACCCCGATTTTCCCTGTAAAGTGAATGTAGGAGCCAATAAAACCATCCTTTACCGTTCTCGTGGCCTTTTTGGCAGCAGTGGCCAGACCCTTTTTCCTGAGAATTTCTATGGCCTTTTCCTCATCCCCTCCGGCTTCCTGAAGGGCCTTCTTTATATCCATTACACCCAGACCGGTTCTTTCCCTTAGTCTTTTTATTTTCTCCATGGTAACTTCACTCATTTTCTCCTCCTTCAGCATTTTCTTCTTCTGATTCCTCCTCTGCCTCCTGGCTTTCCACCTTCATTTTCTCCATTTCCCTTCTCTCCCCTTCTTCCTTGCCTTCAAGGATGGCATCCGCCACCTTGGAGCAGAAAAGTTTAATGGCCCTTATGGCGTCATCGTTCCCTGCCACAGGGTAATCCACCATGTCAGGATCCCCATTGGTGTCAACTATGGCCACCACAGGAATCCCCAGTTTCCTGGCTTCCTTTATGGCAATTTCTTCGTGAACGGAGTCTATTACGAAAAGGGCCCTGGGAAGTTCAACCATCTCTTTAATTCCCTCAAGGTTCTTCTGCATTTTTTTCAGCCTTTTTTCGAGGCGGCTCTGCTCTTTTTTGGGAAGGACTTCCCATTCCCCTGAGTTGCGGAGTTCTTCCAGTTCTATGTATTTTTCCACACTCCGCCTTATCATTTTGAAATTGGTGAGGGTTCCTCCCAGCCAGCGGTGATTCACATAGGGCATACCACAGCGACTGGCCTCCTCCTTGATTATTTCCGTGGCCTGCTTCTTCGTTCCCACAAAGAGGATGTCCCCGCCGGAGGCCGCCACTTCTTTGAGGAATTCCAGGGCTGCCTTGAAGTCCTCCACGGTTTTTTGCAGGTCTATTATATGGATTCCGTTCCTTTTTCCGTAGATGTAAGGAGCCATCTTGGGGTTCCACTTCCTGGTCTGGTGACCGAAGTGAACTCCCGCTTCCAGAAGTTCTTTCATGGTTACGTCAACCATATTTCACCTCACCTCTTGTGATACTGAGGAGCCTTACGGGCTTTGTGAAGGCCGTATTTTCTCCTTTCCTTTTCCCTGGGGTCCCTGGTTAACAGCCCCTTCTCTTTGAGGAGCCTGCGAAATTCAGAGTTATGATTCACCAGGGCCCTGGCTATACCGAGCCTTATGGCATCGGCCTGGGCGGATACCCCGCCTCCACTTACAGTTATATAAAGTCCGAATTTTTCCAGGGTTCCCGTAAGATATAGGGGACTTTTTATTCTGGTCTTTATGGTTTCGGATGGAAAATAGGTTTCAAAATCCCTCTCGCGATTGTTGACGAAAAGTTTTATTTTCTGGGATTCCGGGAGCAGGAAGACCCTTGCTACCGATGTTTTTCTCCTTCCAGTTCCATAAGGATAGGGAATTTTTTTCTCTTCCATTTAATCACCCCTTGATTTCATATTTTTCAGGTTTCTGGGCACCGTGGGGATGTTCTGGCCCCCTGTAAACCTTAAGTTTTCTATAAAGCCTCCTTCCCAGTCGGTTTTTGGGAAGCATGCCCCATACCGCATCCTCTATGACCTTTTCAGGATGGCGCTTTAGCATCTCCTTCAATGTAAATTCCCTCAGATTCCCCAGATAACCGGAATGGGAACGGTAAAGTTTCTGGTCAAGTTTATTACCCGTTACCCTTATTTTCTCCGCATTTATGACAATGACGAAATCCCCGGTATCCAGGTGGGGGGTAAATATGGGTTTGTGTTTCCCCCGGAGCAGCCTGGCCACCTCGGTGGCGAGTTTTCCCAGGGTCACCCCGTCAGCATCTACAAGCCACCACTTCTTAACTATGTCCTTTTCCTTGGGGAGATAAGTCCTCATTTCACACTCCTTTTGGATTGGTCAGCATAATAATTTACAGTAAAAAGCCCCTTTTGTCAACCTCTCTTTGAACCTTTGACCTTCGAATTGTATCTTAATTGGTGAAGATGAGCAAGGAAACGATAATAAGGGCCAGAAAGGGCGAGAGAAAAGCGGTGGAGACATTGCTAAGGGAATGGCAGCCCAGAATCTACAATTTCGCCCTTAAACACCTGGGAAATCCCGACGATGCCTCGGATGTTACCCAGCAGGTCCTGTTCACCGTCTCCAGGAAAATTTCCGGGCTCCGGGAAGTGGGTGCCTTTTCCGTATGGGTTTTTTCCATAGCCATGAATGAAATAAGAAAAGTATGGGGGGAAAGGCGAAGGGAAGTTTTGCTTCAGGTTCCTCCTTCAGCCGGGGAGAAGGAAGGTCTTGCCTTCGCAGCCCTTCACCTGCTTCCCCCTCACCAGAGAGAGATTATCCTGCTCAAGGAGGTGGAAGGATTCTCCATAAGGGAAATATCCAGGATTCTTTCCGTTCCCGAGGGCACGGTAAAAAGCAGGCTTTTTTACGCCCTTAAGGCCCTCAGAGAGCAGTATTTAAGGCTAAAGGAGGAGGCCTATGGCAGACCACAGTGAATACAAAGAAATGCTGGTGGAATTTGTTTACGGGGAAATCTCCAGGGAAAGGGAGGGAGAACTCCTCCGGCATCTTTCCGCCTGTAGCGAGTGCCGGGAGGATTTAAGGCAATTGCTGCAGGCCAGGGATTTCGCCTCAGCCCTCAGAAAAAAATATCCATCACCCCCTGTTCTCGTGGAGGAAAAGGTGGCTATCCCATGGGCTGCCCTTGTCTTTATTCTTTTCCTTCTCCTCATATTCTTCAACCTTCCCCGGAATGGGATAGATAAGGAAAAAATACAGGCCTATCAGCCCGGCTGGGAAGTTCTGGAGTTAAAATCTCCGGATTTTTCCCTGGTCCTGGAGGATTTTAAGGATTATTTCGTGACAGAAGATGAGAAGAATAAAACAAGGAGGTAAAACATGAGGAAACTTGCGGTTGCCCTGATTCTGGTTATGGCTGTGGGGATTTTCGCCTCGGATATTGATAAGGATGCGGTTATGTTCGGAAGCGTTTTCTCCACAGCCCTTAACGCTTCGGGAAAGGTTCCCTTTAAGGTTTCTCCCTTCGTGGTGGAGGATTATGGGGTTTTTTACTTCGTATACAGTCCCATGAGGAGCCACATGAGAGGAAAAATGACCCGGCGCTGGAGGCAGATGCCCGCGGAGAAAAAAAAGGAAATAGCCAGGAAACTACGGGAGAAGAAGGGTGAGATAGCTGTCAAAATAAGGGAAGGAATTAAAAGGGGTATCATGGCGGCTTCCCGCTATGGTGATGTCCTGAAGAGCGTTCCTGACAATTACTGGCTGGTTTTCGTGTTCCAGTCCCCCAGGAGCATAGGTTCCGTTTCCTATCCCTGCATGGTGGTTAAGGTGAGAATGAAGGATGTGAGGCTTTTCTCCAGAGGAAAAATATCAGAAGAGGAATTTGTTAAAAGAATCATCCTTCCTCCCCCTCCACCCCCCTACGAAGAAAAGACACCTCCCAAAGTCAGGTAAGGTGAAGGAGGGCGGTTTTCCCCTCCGGGGGGCCGCCCCCCTATTATGGTGCTTAAGTTATAATTTAACATGTGAGACGAGGTATTGCCAACCTTCCCCTCCACGGCGGAAAGGCTCCCCGCTGGCTCTTCCGCAGGATGGTTTTACTCTCTAAGGCCATTCTTGAGGCCATGCTGGAGGAGTTCCCCCCGGAAGAATTTTTGAGGAGAATTTCCCATCCTGGATGGTTCCAATCCTTGGGGTGCGTTATAGGTTTTGACTGGCATTCCTCCGGGCTTACAACGACCACAGTGGGCGCCTTAAAGGAAGCCCTCAGGGAAATTTCCTCTCCCCTTCTCATGGTGGCTGGAGGGAAGGGAAAAGCAGCCCTGAGAACCCCTGAGGAGGTTAATTCCTTAGCGGAGAAATACGGCTTTGAACCTTCTCCCATCGTTCAGGCAAGCCGGCTTTCCGCTAAGGTGGATTCGGCTCTCCTTCAGGATGGCTACAGTCTTTATCATCACGCCATTTTCTTCACCTCCGGAGGAAAATGGGCTGTGGTTCAGCAGGGCATGAGGGAGGATGTAGGGCTTGCCAGGAGGTATCACTGGCTTTCCGAGGGCCTGGTTGATTTCATTGAGGAACCTCATTCTGGAATCTCCTCCCAGAGAAAGGAATCACTGGTCCTTGACCTTACCTCCAGGCTTTCCGGTCAGAACAGGGAGGTTATGGTGGAACTGGCAAAGCAGAATCCAGAAAAAACCGAAAGAGAAATCCGTCGTTTGATTGTACTGGACCTACCCCGCCGTCATGCTCTTCTGGCCCGGGATATGAGCCCTGCTCATCTTAAAAGGGCCATGGCCTCCACTTATCAGAGGGCTCCTTCTGACGTCAAGGAACTTCTGGAAATCAGGGGGGTGGGAGCCAAATTTCTAAGAGCCCTTTCCCTGGTTGCGGACCTGATTTACGGGGCGAGCCCCAGTTTTAACGACCCTGCCCTTTATTCCTTTGCCCACGGGGGCAAGGACGGGACCCCTTATCCTGTGGACCGGGCAGTTTACGACAGAACCATAGAGATTCTTGAAAAGGCAATAAAGAAGGCAAGGCTGGGAGAGAAGGAAAGGCTTCAGGCTCTGAGAAGGCTTTCCTCAGAATTTCCCGGGGCTTGAGGAGGATGGTAAAATACTATCTGACTTTTCAAAAGGGAGGTGATGAACTTGGCTTATGTAGTAGTGCAGGAAGGCGAATCCTTTGAATCCGCTCTCAAGCGCTTCAAGCGCAAGGTCCAGCAGGAAGCCATTATCAGTGAGATTAAGAAGCACTCGGTTTATCTAAAGCCCGGTGTCAGAAGAAGGTTGAAAAAACTTCAGGCCCTCA
>JALVRF010000149.1 GCA_027025175.1 Candidatus Aminicenantota bacterium
CTTGTGGGTTTCCTTTTGTCCTTCCTCCTGTCCTTGGCAAATCCTCCCACAAAAAGTATCCCTGCGGCTAAGGCCAGGGCAACTGCTCTGAGGCACACTCTGCAAAATCCCTTCCCTCTCATGGGGAAATTATACCCAACCCCAGGGTTCCATTTCAATCCTCTATCCCCCTATCCCCTACCTTCCTTCCTTTTAGGGTCTGTCCCCAATTTTTGTTTTTGGGTCTGACCTGTCCCCGAATTTCACCCAAATTTCCACCGGGTCCATTTAACCCTCACCTTCCCATTTTCGGGTCTGTCCCCATTTTTTTGTCTTTTTTTCTGCAATTCGGGTCTGTCTCCAAAATTCCAGTGGATTTCCAAAATCGGGTCTGTCCCCAAAATTTGCCTGATATTTCTTCCTTCTTTATTCTCTTCCCTGGGAGGAGAGGTCTTTAAGGAGGAGAGCCAGCCATGTCCTTCTTCTAAGGGGCTGGTCGTTGGAAACGGCCCTTTTGAGGGCATCAAAATCCCCTACCAGGCCCACATATTTCCTTGCCCTGGTAATTGCTGTATAAAGCAGGTTTCTCTGGAGCATAACCCAGTGGGCCTTTACCAAAGGCATGACCACAGCGGAGTATTCGCTTCCCTGGGATTTGTGGACGGAGATGGCATAGGCCAAGGTGAGTTCTTCCACATCGTCCTCGGTGTAAAGGACCTTTTCCCCATAAAAGTCCACCCAGAGTTCCCCTTCCCCTCCTTCTATCACCCTCCCAATTTCCCCGTTGAAAACCTCCTTGTAATAATTGTTCACCGTCTGCATGACCTTGTCCCCTGACCTGAACTTCCTGGGACCCACTTTCATGGGTTTTCCAGAGGGATTGAGTTTTTCCTGGAGGAGCCTGTTGAGATTGTCCACCCCCAAGGGGCCCTTATACATGGGGGATATTACCTGAATTTCCGGGGTAAGGGGGGGAAGGGAAAGGCGATGGGGAATTTCCCCGGTGGCCAGGGAAAGAAGCCTCTGGAGTGGTTTGGAATCCGGGAAGAATTCAAATTCCCCTCCCCTCTTCACATAGGGAAGAAGCCCGTTTCTTATCCTCCTTGCGTTTTCCGCAATGAGGCTTCCTTCCTCCTGCCTGTATATTTTCTTAAGCACCACTAAGGGGAAAAGCCCCGAGGAAATTATGTCCGCAAGGACATTTCCTGGGCCCACCGAGGGGAGCTGGTCCTTGTCCCCAACCAGGATAAGCCTGCAACTCATGGGAAGGGCCCTGAGGACCGCCCTGAAGAGCCATGCATCCACCATGGAAACCTCGTCAAGGACCAGGAAATCTACATTAAGGGGCCTTAATTGGTCCCTTTTAAAGGTGCCTGTTTCCGGGTCAAATTCCAGGAGCCTGTGAATGGTAGAGGCTGGAAAACCTGTGGCCTCGGTCATACGCCTGGCTGCCCTTCCTGTGGGGGCTGCGAATTTAATTTTAAGTCCCGCTGCCTTAGCCATGGTTCCTATGAATTTGATTATGGTGGTTTTTCCTGTGCCCGGTCCTCCGGAGATTATAAGAAGATGGGAGGAGAGGGCAGCCTCTACGGCCCTTTTCTGCTCCTGGTCCAGTTGAATTTCAAAACTTCCTGCTACCTGGCGAAAAGCACCGGAAAGGTCCTCCAGGGGAAGAAAGGAGGCCTCCTTTCTTTCAAGGAGCCTCCTGGCTATTTCCGCCTCCCAGAGGAAGTATTTTTTAAGGGAAATCTTATCATCCATTATGAAAAAGGCAGGGTTTCGGAGGCCCTCCCGGGCGGTTTCCCTCTCTATTCCCAAGGACGAGAGTATTTTCAGAATTTCCTCCAGTTCCATGTAGGTGTTCCCGTAGGATGCTTCCCTTTCCAGGAAATAATGGGCTGCTGCGGCTGCCCTCTGGGGGGAATTTTTATCAAGGCCCAGCCTTCTTGCTATCTCATCGGCCTTTCTGAAACCAATTCCCCTGAATTCCAGGGCTAATCGGTACGGGTTTTCCTTCAGAACCTGAACTGCCTCCTCCCCGTATTTTTCCAGAATCCTCTTTGCCACCCTGCGGGAAATTCCCATTCGGGAAAAGAAGATAAGCGCCTCCCTTTCCCTTCCCGTATTAACGAAAAACTGGTGCAGGGCCTCAGCCTTACTAAGGCTTATTCCCCTAACCCTGGTGAGTTTTTCCGGCTCCTCAAGGATTACCCTCTGGGCCTCCTCCCCGAACTCCTCCACTATCCTCCTGGCAATGGCCTTTCCTATCCCTTTAACCGGGCTGGAGGCTATGAACTTTTCCAGGCCTGAAATCTCGCTATAGGTCACCTCCTCAACTGCAAATTCCCGCCCGTAGGCTCCCCTTCTCCACCTCCCCCGAAGAACCACCCTCTCGCCCTCCTGAACATCTTCCAGGGGACCTACTGCCTTTACCTCCTGGCCATCACTCGCTCTTATCTTCAGGACAGCAAACCCCTCCCCGGAAAAAAGTTTTCTCTCAACGGTGCCCTCAATTTGCTCAAGGGGTTTATTTACCAATCAACTCCTTCAATTTGTTGTAAACTGCCTCCACATGGCCCGCCACCTTAACCTTGGGCCAGTGGTATCTTATTATCCCCTGGGGGTCTATGAGCACGGTGGAACGGACCACTCCGGGCCTCTCCTTGCCCCTGCACTTCTTAATGGCCCAGGCCCCATAGGCCTCCATAACCTGGTGCTGGGGGTCGGAAAGAAGGGTTATGGTAAGGCCCTTCTTTTCCCGGAAATTCCTGTGGCTCTTAGGAGAGTCCGGGCTAACCCCAAGGATCACCGCCCCCAGTTTCTCAAATTCCTCCTTCATCTGGGTAAATCCCTGGGCCTCCTTGGTGCAGCCCGAGGTGTTGTCCCTGGGATAGAAGTAAAGGACCACCCACTTGCCCAGGTAATCCTTGAGGCAGTGCTCCTTTTCGTCCTGGTCCTTAAGACAGAAATCCGGGGCTTTTTTTCCTACCTCAATAACCATTTATCCCTCCTTGCATTTTTCTTCCATTTCGATTATTTTTTCCAATCTTTTGTTGTGCCTTCCTCCTTCAAAGGGGGTCTCCAGCCATATTTTCACGAACCTTTTCGCCTCCTCCGGTCCCTCAACCCTACCGCCGAAGGTTATTATGTTGGCGTTGTTATGCATGGCTGCCATTTTGGCGGTGTATTCGCTGTGGACAAGGGCAGCCCTTACCCCCTCAACCTTATTGGCGGCTATGGACATTCCTATTCCTGTGCCGCAGATCAAAATACCCCTTTGG
>JALVRF010000150.1 GCA_027025175.1 Candidatus Aminicenantota bacterium
GAAAGGGTCTGTCCCTAATAGGAGAAAAAGTAATCTGCCCATAATACTTGGGAAATAAATTCTTCCTGCAAACCGAAAAGTTGAATTATGAATTAAACTTATAATAAAGTTATGACAATGACAAAACTAAAGATTTTTGTTTTCCTTTCCGTGCCCCTGATGGTTTTTGCCCTAGAACTACCACGCTGGGTTTACGGGGCCAGGATTGCCACTCCTTACGACCTTGAAGCCTACTGGGGAAACTGGAAGGGAAGCGTGAGGAAGGCCGTGGAGGGCGGGGCCAGGGTAATTCTGGACTGGTCAGAGGCGGGGAATTCCTGGAAATGCCTTTACGACCCGTGCCTTTCCAGGGAAATTCAAAAGATGAAGGCAAAGGCGGAATTCGTCCATTCCCATTTTCCAGGGGTAAAAATAATCTTTTATGTTTCTCCCTTAGAGTATGTAACCCGGGGACTGGACAGCGACGGGGACGGAAGGATTGACCCTGACAAAAGGCAATTGAGCCTTTTCTTAAACCATCCTGACTGGATACAGATGGGAATTTCAGGGCGAAGGGCGGTTTTCTTCGGTTCCTATCCGGATATGCCCTTCTGGGTATGCCCCTCCTGTGAGGATGTATGGCTCACCCCGGCCCACCGCCAGGTCAGAGAACTTCACCTGAGACAGGCAGAAAAACTGGCCCAATCCGGGGCCGATGGACTGTGGCTGGATGTTCCTTTTCTCCTCTCAGAATTCGGGGAAACATGGGTAAATCAGTGGCCTGACCTGAGCAAGGATGCCCGCAGGTTGTTCAATAAGGATACCGGCAAAAACCTCCCTGCCCCTCCCTTTACCCCGGACTGGTCCTCGGAGGCATGGCTGAGGTTCGTCCGCTGGAGGTATAAATTGATAAGGGAATTCATCCAGGAGTATAACAGGACACTGAAGGACAAAAATCAGGATTTCCTCCTGGCCATAGAAACCTCCGTGGACTTCACTGTCCACCTCACCCACACCGCTTCGGACCCGAGGGACATGGCAGAGGTAGCGGACCTGGTGGCCCACGAAACTGGAGGAGTTGAGGAGACGGCCCAGCCCTATGTCTGGCTTTACTTCCTGGCAAAGTTAAAAGCCTGGAGGGACATAGACCTATTTCTTGGAAAGCCCTCCTGGTCCCTTTCCTATGTTTTTTCCTGGGCTCCGGACCTGGAGAACACCGTAAAACTCCATGCTGCCTCTCTAATTCTTAACGGCTTTTCCTACTATACCTCTGGAAACGAAACCATGTCCGGCATTCCTGACTACCAACTCAGAAAAACCATATCCCTGTGGATGGATAAACATCCGGAACTCTACGACCCCAGCCTATTTCCCTATTCAGTGGTAGGGGTGGTCTTTTCCAGAAGAACCCTGGATTATTCCTCAAGGGGCATGTGGGAAAGGGGTGAATACCCAGACGGGTTCTACGGGACGATTATGATTTTGCTGCAATCCCACATCCCCTTTATCGTCCTCCACGAGGATTTTCTTAAGAAGGTAGAAGCGGGAAAAATTCCCCTGCTCATTCTTCCAGACATGAGAACCATGGATGAAGCCGAAGCGGAACACCTTAGGAAATATGTGGAACAGGGAGGAAAAATTCTGGCCACCGGGGAAACCTCCCTCTGGGACGAACTGGGAAGAAACAGGGGAAGATTTGCCCTCTCAGATGTTTTGGGGGTGGATAGAGCCTTCTCCGGGGTCAGGATTAACAGTTTCGGAAAGGGCCTTAGCGTATATTCGGGTATTTCCCACGAAAAATACTACTTCTGGAACTCGGCTCCCTGGGACATCTACGGCGAGGGCTCTTTCCCGGAGGATGCGGACTGGGAAAGGGAGGAGTTTCTCCGCCTCCTCAGGAAAACAGGGGTAACATTTCCCGTAAGGATAAACGCCCCACCGTGGGTTATCACCACCTTCTGGTGCTCCCCTTCCGGGATGAGGATAGGTTTTCTGAACCTCTCCGGGGTGGAATATGGAAAATCCATTCCAGAACCTGTAAACATATCGGTAAACCTTCCTATAAGGCCTTTCAGGGTAAGTTACCTTCCATTCCTGGGGGAAGAGAGACAAATTCCCTCTGGTAGAATGATATCCCTGGAAATACGCCGGGCCGGGGTTTTAAAATTGGAGGGATTTTTCCCTCCGGAATGCGGGAATTTTCTTCATTTTTTCGTAAAAAATAAATAAAATTCCTCCAGGAGGCAATCATGAGGAAAATTTTATCCTTCTTTCTTCTTGTTTTATTAATCCTGGCAGTCCAGCCCCCGGAAAAATTTCTGGGTTTCAGGCCCGGGGCGGACAGGAAACTGGCGGATTACGGACAGATTGTTTCCTATCTCAAAACCCTGGAGGAAAGCGGAAGGCTCAAACTGATGAAAATAGGAAAGACCACCCTGGGAAAGGACATGTACATCGCCATAATAACCTCAAAGAAGAACATGGAAGCCCTGGACCATTACAGGGAACTCGCCCGACAGATTTACTTCGGCCACGACCCTTCGGTGGTGGAAAAGGCGAAACCAGTGTTCCTCATCTCCTGCTCCATTCACTCCACGGAAATAGGGGCCTCCCAGATGTCCATGGAACTGGCCTACAAACTGGTGGCGGAAAAGGACCCCAGGGCAAGGGAAATTCTGGAAAATGTAATATTCATTTTAGTTCCATCCTCCAATCCTGATGGAATAGACATGGTGGTGAACTGGTACAGGAAGACCCTGGGAACCCCTGACGAGGGAAAAGCCATGCCCTGGCTTTATCATTATTACGCCGGCCACGACGACAACCGCGACTGGTACATGCTCAACCTGGCAGAAACCCGTAACCTCACCAGAATTTTCTACAGGGAATGGTTCCCGGTGGTTATCCTGGACGAGCACCAGATGGGCTCCACCGGAGCAAGGCTTTTTCTCCCTCCCTTCAAGGAGCCTCCCTCCTTCTCGGTGAACAACCTCACCTGGCGTCTGGTAAACCTCCTGGGAACTTATATGGCATACAGGGTGGAAGACAGCGGAAAAAGCGGTGTCCTTTCCTACGAACTTTTCACCGCATGGTGGATAGGGGCTCTGGACGATACCGCCTGGTTCCACAATTCGGTGGGTCTTCTCTCTGAGATGGCCAGCGCCAAAATCGCAACCCCGGTCTATGTGGAGCCCACGGAACTTTCCATAACCTGGAGCGACAGGGCATACGGTAAAAAGGTGGCATTTCCCAACCCGTGGAAGGG
>JALVRF010000151.1 GCA_027025175.1 Candidatus Aminicenantota bacterium
GCCCCACACCCAATCCTGATTGTTGAGGAAGTTCAGACTCAAAGCCGATGGAAGGCCCAGAAGAAAACCCACCGAAGCCACTATAAGGGAAGACTTTCCCCTGGATACTCCCATATCCCCCAGAACCCTCACCTCCAGTTCCATAAGGGAAATCATGGAGGATGCTGCTGCAAGGAAGAGGGAAAAGAAGAAAAGGAAGGAAAAAAGCCCTGGCAGGGGTAGGTGGGAAAACAGTCT
This sequence comes from Candidatus Aminicenantota bacterium, assembly GCA_027025175.1. Lineage (GTDB taxonomy): Bacteria > Acidobacteriota > Aminicenantia > S016-38 > S016-38 > JALSNJ01. The sequence goes on from JALVRF010000151.1 coordinate 238, forward strand.
GGGAATCCAGAGAAAGGTAAGCCCTACATTTCCCGAGGATAGAATCTTTGAAGCCTGGGCAGGGGAAGAGGTGAAGGAAAAAATCGTCCCCACCACCGCAATGGCCGCAAGGAGGGAAGCAGTGTAATCTCCGAAAACCAGCACCGCGCTATTGGTGAATCCGTCCTCGCTTTTTCTGGCATAAATTGAATATGTTAGAACCAGGCCCCATCCTGCCCCTGTGGACCAGGCTGCCTGGCTTGCGGCTTCTATCCAGATTTTAGCATGGGTCAGTTTTGAAAATTCCGGATAGAACAGGAAATCAAGCCCCTTAATTCCTCCGGGAAGAAAAACCACCCTTACAGCAAGAAGAACCAGGAGGACGAAAAGGGAAGGAACCATAAGGGAGGTGGCCTTTTCAATTCCCCTGGATACCCCACGGGAGACTATATAGGCCACGAAGAAAATGGATAAAAAGTGGAAAATTAAAGGCAAAGGAGATGATTGGAAATGGGCCCAGAAATTCTGAGGAGAAGAGAAAATTTCCCTGGATAGAACCGAACCCAGACTGTAGAACATGGCCCAGCCAGTTACCACAGAATAATAAAACATTATTCCCGCGGTAACTGCGGCTATGAATCCGCCTATCCAGCCCTTCCTTTTCCCGTAAATGTCCTGGAATACACCCACTACCCCCTTCCCATGGGTTCTTCCCAGGGAATATTCCAGAAAAACCAGGGGCAAGGCCCACAGGAAAAGGGAAACAAGCCAGGGAATGATGAAAGCCCCTCCTCCGTTCTGGGACACCACCCTGGGAAACCTCCAGATGTTCCCCGTTCCTATGGCCATACCCAGGCCTGCGAACACAAAGCCCCACCTGGTCTTAAATTTTTCCTTCATTCTCCCAGGATTAAAACAGGCCTTATTCCAAGTTCTCCACCCTCTTTTCCAGGTTTCCCTATACCGATGAAATTAGAGCGGAAATCCATCAGACGAAAATAATCGTTCCTCCTTCCCCCTTCCTTCCCCCCTACCATTTTCAGGGGTATGAAGTTTCCGTGCTTGGCCCTCCATATACCTTCCTCGCGTAAATATACTGCGGGATATTCATTGAGAACCCTGTTAAGGGGAATTATGGCCTCGTCAATCCTGCCTTCCTCTGCAAGTTTTCTCAGTTCTTCCAGGCTATAGGCATTTTCCAGGGAAAATTCACCGCTTCTTAACCTTTTAAGATAATCAAGATAGCCTCCCACCCCCAGTTTCTTCCCTAGATCGTGGGCAATAGACCTTACATAGGTCCCTGCGGAGCATTTTATGTCAAAGTGCAGGTAGGGAGGATCGTAGGATTTCAGGGTGAAATAGTAAATTTCCACCTTGACGGGTTTAGGCTCAACTTTTTTCCCTTTCCTGGCCAGGTCATACATCCTCTTCCCCCCCATCTTCTTAGCAGAAAATGGAGGGGGAACCTGTATTATCTGCCCAACGAATTCCCCCATGGCTTTTTTTATTTCTTCGCCGGTGAGGTTAAACTCTTTGACCTCGGATAAGATTTTTCCGTCCCTGTCGTAGGTATCGGTCTCTGCCCCGAGCCTTATTATACCCGTGTAGACCTTGGTGCCCTTAACCAGGAAGGGAAACAGCCTGGTGGCCCTTCCAACTCCCAGGACCAGAAGCCCCTCTGCCTGGGGGTCCAGGGTCCCCATGTGCCCCACTTTTTTCTGATGGAGGATTTCTCTTATCTCATCCACCACATCATGAGAGGTCATACCCCTTTTTTTGTTTACCAGTATTATCCCTGTTTTTTCACCCAAGGAAACATCTCCTCTATTTTTTCATAAACCTTTTCCAATGCCTCATCTGCGGGAAGATCAAGGTTAAATCCCGCTGCCTGGTGATGTCCACCTCCCCCGAAAGCCTCAGCCAGCAGGCCCACATCCGCTTTGCCCTTTGACCTGAGGCTCACCCGAAACCCCTTTTCAATTTCCTTAAAAATCATGGCTATTTCCACTTCCTCCACCGAGCGCAATATGTTCATCACCGTCTCGGTTTCCACATCGTGAATTTCAAGGTGGAGTTCCTCTAAAAATTCCTTCAGGAGAAAGACCGAGGCTATTTTTCCTGAGGTATGAAATCTCAGGGTGGAAAGCATCTTTTGAAGGAGGAAGATTTCCTCCTTCCGGTGGCTCTCCAGAATGATGCGGCTCACATGTGCGGGATTTGCCCCTGCCTGGACAAGAAGCGAGGCGTATTTAAGGGAAAGGGCGCTAGTATTGGAAAAGCGGAAGCCTCCGGTGTCAGAGAATATGGCGGCATAAAGGCAGGTAGCCACATCCTTATCCATGGGGAATCCGTATTCCATGAGGAGTTCAAAAACCATTTCCCCCACCGAGGAACGATGGGGTTCAATCCAGTTAATATGGGCGAATTCCTCTGAGGTTCTGTGGTGGTCTATGTGAATGGTGAATACCCCATCGGGATCCTGACCGCTCCTTTCTGCGGCAGAGGTTTCCATAAAAACCACACAATCGTAATCTTCAGGAATCCCGCCAATTTTTATCTCATGGGCATGGGGTAGTTTTTTAAGGAAGCATGGGGTGGGATCCATGTTATAAATATCCGCCTTCTTACCCAGTTTCCTCAGGGAAAGCATCAAACCAAGGGCCGAACCTATACAATCCCCATCGGGCCTCAAATGACAGGTTATGGCCACAGAGGAGCATTCCCTTAGTTTACTCGCTATGTCCCTTTTCTTCCCTGAGTTTTCTGAGAATTTCATCAACCCTTTTTGCCTTCTCCTCCTCTTCGTCTTTAAAAAAACTTAGTCTGGGAGTATATCTCAAATTAAGGTTGGTTGCAAGAAGTTTCCTCAGGTATCCGGCTTTATGCTTTAAAATTTCCACGGCATCATCCACCCCCTCCAGGGCGGTTATGTAAACCTTCGCCGAGGAAAGGTCATTGGAAAGTATTACCCTTGTCACTGATACCATCATGTCCGTCAACTCGTATATGCCCTGAA